>NZ_QWLE01000219.1:0-258 GCF_009917365.1 Neglectibacter sp. X4
TGATTGATACATCTACAGGATTATCCTGCAAAGAGTGTTCTAGGCATACACTCGCAGTAGTATAACCCAATAACGTTCTTGCATCTTCTGCTGCCATCGCTAGGCTAGCTCTTACTACAGCTTTTGTAATTGCTGCTTTTTGCATTTGTGTATCACTAATAATACCTTTTCATAAGACTGCTCGTTTTGAATCATAATGCAACAATTATTAAAATCAATGCATAGCATTCTATCGGAAATAAAGCCAGTATTCCCCCT
>NZ_QWLE01000220.1:0-484 GCF_009917365.1 Neglectibacter sp. X4
TATAAAATGCCATTTCCATTTGCAATCTCTTTTTTTGCGTTGTACACCAATACAGATGATTGCGATTCCGAGAAGTGATATAAGTAATGGTAAGCAAATAAAGAAGAATGTTCCCACACCATTTTCTAAATCTAATAAAAAAAGTGTCACCAGTAAAAAAGCTGTAATTGCTATACCAATTAGCATGTTTCGCATGTGAATCTCACTTTGGTAAACAGCCAAATCAATAGTATTAGAAACAACTTCGTCTAGTTTATGTGTGGAAGTTATTTTCTCCAGTTTTTCACCATACATCAGCTCACTCAAACTTATATCCAATGCAGATGCCAAAGGTTCTAACGTTTTAATGTCAGGAAATCCTGCGCCTCGTTCCCACTTAGATACTGCTTTATCTGTCACACAAATTTTCTTTGCTAGCATTACCTGTGTCCACCCTTTTGCTTTTCTTCTCTCTGCAATAAACCTTCCGAATCTCTTTTCATCC
>NZ_QWLE01000221.1:0-321 GCF_009917365.1 Neglectibacter sp. X4
TTTACCAAAGAAAAGTCAAGATTTTGTCAAGAAAAAGAAAAAAATACGGTCTTCTATAAATTTCCATAATACAATTAATAGAAAAAGCAGCATTTTTTACATGAAAGTAGGGGCTCGCCCTAACGATTATTTTCGTTAAAGCGATGCCCCTCTTAATTTCTGAAAATAGTTATTTATCTTCTTTTAAAGATTTTCTTCTGATTCGCGTCCATACCAGTCCACAAACTGCAAGCAACGCTGCACCCATTAAGGAAATCCAAAGAACTAAGCTGTTCTGGTCGCCAGTCTTAGGAATCCACCAAGGCTGTTCGTCATTGCTAT
>NZ_QWLE01000222.1:0-411 GCF_009917365.1 Neglectibacter sp. X4
TTTGTCTGCATTTGACTTCTTATCATTCTTATCCGTATTGCCGCTTGGCTTTTTGTTTCCATTTGGCTTTTTGTTGTAGTCTTTATCGACATTTTTGTCCGGTTTACCGTCCCCATCGGTATCAATATTAACATCTGGAATGCCATCGCCGTCTGTATCGATATTGATGTCTGGTACGCCGTCTCCATCGGTGTCGACATTGACATCCGGTTTGCCGTCTCCATCGGTGTCGATATTGACATCCGGTTTATCATCGCCGTCTGTATCAATGTCTACATCCGGTTTACCGTCCCCATCAGTATCCTTATTGATATCTGGTTTTCCATCGCCGTCTGTATCAATGTCTACATCCGGTTTGCCGTCTCCATCAGTATCCTTATTGATATCTGGCTTTCCGTCGCCGTCTGTATC
>NZ_QWLE01000223.1:0-750 GCF_009917365.1 Neglectibacter sp. X4
CTGCTTGCTCCCTGGCTGCTGTTTGGACTGATAGTAAGCGTCCAAATCAGTGGGTTTTAGCTTTTGCAGCAATACCGGGTGCTGTTTGAAATACGGCACGATGTGGTTTACTACCATGGCCCGATAGGTTCGGTAGGTATTGGGCTTGATGTTCGTCCCTGCCTGCTTGACCCAACGCTCCAAATAGCCCGCAAAGGTCAGTTGGCAGTAGGGCACATTCTTTTCTTCCCACTCATCTATCAAAGTGTGCAGAATCTTCTCAGCATTGCGCTTATTTCCCCTCAAAGGAAGGTCGGTGGAGAACCACTTTGGCCTGCGCTTCCCTTTCTCGTCGTAGAGATTCAATACGGCATAATATTTGCCGTTTTTCGTTGTTACAAAGCCCGTGATTGCCATTTATTTACTCCTTTCCGGGCTTTCAGCGGCTTCATCTGATGGCTCCATTGTACCAGATTTGGAAGCCGTACGCAAGCGGAGAAATTCCTCTACACTGGCCTTTGGGATGATGTATTTCTTCCCAATGCGGATGTTGGAAACTGCCCCGCTTTTCAGCAGGCTGTAGGCCGTATTTCTGCCAATGTGAAGCATAGTCTGTAACTCCTTAGCGGAAACCACATCCGGGTACTCTGCAAAAATTCTGTCTTTCATAAAATCACGTTTCCTTTCTTTTGACTGTCTTGAACTCACCAGGGTGCAAACCGGGAAAGAATGCCGTCTATTGTTTTTCTATCCTCCTTTTCAAGCTGTGCA
>NZ_QWLE01000224.1:0-741 GCF_009917365.1 Neglectibacter sp. X4
CATAGCTACACTGTCCTCAGAATCCTGCCCGCAAGCCGTGAGTGATGTCAGAACCAATATCAGCGCCAAAAGCAAGGATAGGGTTTTCTTTATATACACAAAATCACCTCCATTAAAATTTGTATCTTTTCTTCTACGGTTAGAAGTATACCACAGAATTTGCGGAATGAAAACCCCTTTTTTGAAAAAAAATATAATCTTTCCGAACTTTCTTTTTAAGCAAACACCATACTCCGATTAAACCTTTATTTTTAGCCATTTATTCTCAATTCAAGTTCGGATATCAATTCGTTTTTTTGGTAAAAAATCCGAAATATCATGTTCAAAAATGGAAATTTTATACCGTTTTCCATTAAATTCCTCTGGTTAGATTCCGCAGCAATGCCTTTCATATTCGTGCAAAATCTAACCGATTTGTATGAAATTATCCCATACCATTTTATGTCATACTATCTTTATGCGTGTAAACAAAAAAACAATTCAGCCAGCAAATTCACAGACTGAATTGACATTTTTAGCCTTTCTATTCTACTAAAAAAACTTGCTTAAAATCCGATTAATTTCCGCAAGGAGCAGCTCCATCGGATGGCTTTGACTGCGAGCACAGACCTTCGCAGCTTCACCACAAAGAAGACACCGCCTGCCTGGCATTCCAAGGTTTGACCGTGAAATACTCCCTTTTTCAGATAAAACATCCATATCAAAAATTCTTCCCAAAGGCGTCGTATCTTCGATTTCCAC
>NZ_QWLE01000225.1:0-739 GCF_009917365.1 Neglectibacter sp. X4
AACACGCAAATCATCGCCATCGCCAACCAAAAGGGAGGTGTGGGCAAGACCACAACCTGTGCCAACTTAGGGATTGGACTGGCACAGGCCGGAAAGAAAGTGCTTCTCATTGACGGGGACCCGCAGGGGAGCCTGACCATCAGCCTGGGCAATCCCCAGCCGGATAAGCTGCCCTTTACCCTCTCTGACGCAATGGGCCGTATCCTGACCGATCAGCCGGTCCGCCCCGGCGAGGGGATTCTGCGCCACCCGGAGGGCGTGGACCTGATGCCGGCGGATATTCAGCTGTCCGGCATGGAGGTGTCGCTGGTAAACGCTATGAGCCGGGAAACGATTCTGCGGCAATACATGGATACCGTAAAGGGGCAATATTCCCATATCCTCATAGACTGCCAGCCCTCCCTGGGTATGCTCACCGTCAACGCGCTGGCCGCTGCCAATCGGATCATAATCCCCGTCCAGGCGGAGTATCTGCCCGCCAAAGGGCTGGAACAGCTGCTCTCTACGGTAGCCAAGGTCAAGCGGCAGATCAACCCGAAACTGCAAATAGACGGTATTCTGCTGACGATGGTGGACAACCGCACCAACTTTGCCAAAGAGATTGCCGCCCTGCTGCGGGAAACCTACGGCAGCAAAATCAAGGTATTCGGCACAGAGATTCCCCATTCTGTCCGGGCAAAGGAAACCAGCGCGGAGGGCAGGAGCATTTTCGCCCATGACCCAGGCGGCAAAGTAGCGG
>NZ_QWLE01000226.1:0-386 GCF_009917365.1 Neglectibacter sp. X4
CTGGAAAAGTATAAGTTCCCTCTGAAATATGTGGTAAATGCTTTTTCCCAAACGCATGTAGTTCATACCGTACTAATGTTTTTTTGCTGCTTGTCTTATTGTATTTTACACTCATCGTTGTAGTTATATCCCAGATTTGAGCCCCAAAATCCGTATTATATCCACCATAGAATTTCTTACTTTCTCTAGTGGATTTTTCTTCTAATCCAAAGCAAAATCCACTCTGAATTACTAACGTGAATACGACTACAATAGCAAGCATCATATAAGTCTTTCTTTTTGCCATTTTTCTCCACCTTTCAATCAAAACGCCCCTACATCTTGATTTTATCCAAATTCATTAGTATAATGTTCTCATAGAGTTTTCCTAAATAACTTAAATTGGG
>NZ_QWLE01000227.1:0-323 GCF_009917365.1 Neglectibacter sp. X4
TATTTTAGAAAACTCTTTTTCTTTGCAGATTTTTATTTGCCTATCCGCTTTCTTTACCTCCTTCCTACTGATTTCTCTATCCCCAATACCACCTGATAAGCGAATTAATACTTTTGGCTCAAAGAGTCTCCCGTCACTGTTTCTACCAGCTTGCTATTCTTGTACAGCTTTACATTGGCATGTAAGTAGTAAGTTCCTCTATCTTCCAAATTATGTGAATCTGCCCATGAAATACGTCCTATCTCATCTGGATATACTTTTTTTGTAAAAGTTTTTATCGTTGTTCCAGAACTTTTTTTAATCGTCATCGTAACCTGTGCATA
>NZ_QWLE01000228.1:0-355 GCF_009917365.1 Neglectibacter sp. X4
TAGAGCTGTAGCAATTGGTGTGAGCTTATCTACACCCATATTAGAAATATAGTTTGACTCATATCTATAGACGGTGGCAGCGGAGACCCCCATTCTTTCCGCCACCTCTTCCGCAGATAAACCTAATTCTTTTCTGCGTGCCTTTATTCTTTTTCCAATATCCATATTTTCATATCTCCCATTTGGTTTAGTTATAATATACAACATGACTTGCAAATTTGCAAGTGAAAATAGAAAAACTTGCAGATTTGCGATTATCTGTTGACAACTGGCATGAATGATAGTAATATAAAAACAAAACTCGCATAAATGCTAGAAAGGAGTACAAATGAATACAGATAGGCTAATTGAATTC
>NZ_QWLE01000229.1:0-356 GCF_009917365.1 Neglectibacter sp. X4
ACGTGCTGGATATGAAAATAAAACATTTGCCGAAGAATTAGGAATGGCAGAATCGACGTTTTATAGAAAACTGAAAAAGAAAAGTTTTTCGGTTGATGAAGCACAAAGAATTAGCAAGTTATTGAAGTTAGATGCAAATGAAGCATATGAAATTTTTTTTGGAAAGAAACTCGCATAAATGCGAGAATTTGAAGAGGAAAGTAAAAGCTAAACGGAATTTCTGAAAATAACGGAATATGTTGCATCGGGATTGCGTGATATTGATGCGGGCAACTCTGTGATTTGAAGCATAGGACAAACCGTAAAGCTGTATGAATTAAATGAGGTACATAATATGGCAATCATAAAAGAGTACA
>NZ_QWLE01000230.1:0-279 GCF_009917365.1 Neglectibacter sp. X4
TGATAATCTTTGCATTGTAAGTAAAGCCTAATACGCATTCATCAGCGATTTTTTCCTTTACAGCCTCGTCCTCAACTACAATATATCTTGTAATCTGTGTATTTTTCCAAGACGGCGCAAAAGAAGCAGCTTCTACGATTTCTCTTACAACCTCGTGATCCACAACTTCTGGCTTAAACTTTCTGATACTTCTTCTTTCCTTTATACAAGTAATTGCTTCCATAGTTTCTCCTTACTCAAATTTCCTAAAGTCACTTTAGTATACCGATTTTTTATGAG
>NZ_QWLE01000231.1:0-440 GCF_009917365.1 Neglectibacter sp. X4
TCAATATGAGAAAAGCCTGCTTAGAAAGGTTACGAATATTGGATTTTCGTACCTATGCCGCTTTTCTGCAAAAAAGGTATCAAAAATTAGGAGTCACTTTATACTAACCAAAAGGTTTTAAGCAAATACAACGAAATAGAATTGAAAGTCTTCGTTCTTTTTTCTTTTCTATGGTTCCATTTTCGTACAAACCTTTCATTATACAGAAGTAAATTCCTTATTTTTCATATAATGGATATAAATAATTTGCAGGTTTTCGTACCTTTTTCGCAAAAATCGCTTAAAAGTACTAATGGTGGTTTTCAAACTTTACCATGACAGCCATATGGCTGATTATGAATTGAACAGTGACCAGACACAAACTTTTGTATATGCGTGCCTTGCAGGCGTTGCACTTAATAATATTTTAAAGCAGTCCGGCATAAAATTTGGTATGAAAT
>NZ_QWLE01000232.1:0-726 GCF_009917365.1 Neglectibacter sp. X4
AATTGCTGCTGCTTATACGCTTGAAGATATCTATCTCTTGGAAAAAGACCTCGCAGGCTCTGCCATTTCCAAAAGTCTGATTCCAACTCAGCGTTACGAATTTCAGGAGCCAGTTCTTTATGAATTTATCCAAAGTACTATGGATCGTTTTGAAACTTTTGTAGATATTATTCAGAACAATCCTGGTGATGAAATCTAATCCCAAATTTACACTCAAAAAGAACACAAGTTGTCGTTTTATGTCAACCTGTGTTCTTTTTTAACGAAGATTTTTCAACAAGGGAGAATTCCTTGAATTTAGACATTTCAGCGACTTATCCACAAGGATAAGTCGGATTGTATACATTTTTTCGCACATTACGATATGGATAACTTTACAAAGCATAAACGTTCATTTTTCAATACTACTTCGTATATTACAAATTTGTCAATAGGAAGTTATCCACATTTTTTGTATAAATTATCCTCATGGATTTGTTCGACTGTCTACAATCTTTGTTCGCCCATTTTTTGGCAAAGATAAATTATAATATTCTGCCACTGCACTGATTATTCCTTCTGCAATCTTTTGCTGATATGTC
This sequence comes from Neglectibacter sp. X4, assembly GCF_009917365.1. Lineage (NCBI taxonomy): Bacteria > Bacillati > Bacillota > Clostridia > Eubacteriales > Oscillospiraceae > Neglectibacter > Neglectibacter sp. X4. The sequence goes on from NZ_QWLE01000232.1 coordinate 582, forward strand.
GGATTTTTCAGATTTCCAAGGTCCTCCGGGTTAGATAAAAAACCGCATTCCACTAAAATCATCGGATGATCTGCATTTCGAAACAGATACATCCCGCTCTTAGGAAGTACAATTCTGTCAGCACCATCTCCCAGCTGCTCTTTTA
>NZ_QWLE01000233.1:0-723 GCF_009917365.1 Neglectibacter sp. X4
AAACAGATCAGAGACTTTATTGAAAGAATAGAGTCTCTGTTTTCGTATGCGCATAAGAAATGACAGCATTTTGTGAAAGAATTGGAAGCGGGGTACAGAAGAAACGAAATTTGAAAGAAATTTTGTAGGAGCAACTGGCTTACTTAATCCATGAAGGGTTCTTTTTCTTGTTGTGCCCACACGATAATTTAGAGCGCCTTTTGATTTTCTCAATCGTTTTCTTATCGGGTCCAAAGGAAAATTTCACTTTGCAGAACTTCACCCTTTGTAGGCGCAAAAAAAGGAAAGTTATAAGTAAAATAACGTCTACATGAGTACTTCACACTAATTCACAAAGGATTGAGCGTTTTTTTTCAAGAGAAATCGATAATCATTTCGCTATTTTCTTAAAAAACTCTGAGGAACATGTATTTTGTCCTGATGCACATTAGCCTAGCGAAGGGGTTTCCTTTTTTTTCATGAATAAAGGGTAAAGTTCTGCAAAAGCAAAAAATGCTTCATCTGCTTTTTGGGAAAAATAGGCGTACAGATGTGAAAATGGATTTTCTCGGTTTGAATAACGTGATATAATAAGAAATAATATGTGCAAATCCAGGGGGAAGGCTTATGAAAACGGAAGTTTTAATCCACGAAACATTGTGCCGGAATTTGACGGACAAAGCATTTTTAAAAGAAATCGGAGTTTCCCGAAAAGAGATGGAGCAGAATCTGCAGAAACAGCGG
>NZ_QWLE01000025.1:0-44356 GCF_009917365.1 Neglectibacter sp. X4
AGTGAACTGCTCTCTAACGAGATACTCCACGCGGACGAGACCACACTGACCGTGCTGCGGGAAGATGGCAGGAAAGCTACACAAAAAAGCTATGTGTGGGTCTACCGGACCTCTGGGGACAGTGAAAGGCCGGTGGTTCTGTATGATTACCAGCCCAGCCGGGCCGGGGAGCACGCCAAAGATTTCCTCACCGGATTCTCCGGGTTCCTCCACACGGATGGGTATGAGGCGTACCACTGTAAGCTGCCGGATACAATTGCTGCGGTTGGATGTTGGGCTCATATGCGGCGGAAGTTTACAGATACGCTTAAAACCCTGCCAAAAGAGGCTAAAGAAAAGCATCCGGCACAGATCGGCCTACGGTACTGTAACAAGCTGTTTGAATTGGAAACAGGGTACACGGAGAAAAAGCTCTCCTTCCAGGAGCGGTTTTTGGAAAGAAAAGAGTGTTCCGTGCCAATAGCGGAGGAGTTTTTCTCCTGGGCAAAAAATGAATATGACCATAATCCCGTGCCAAAGTCTGCCTACGGCGCGGCGCTGACCTATGCTGTGAAACAGAAAGAGTGGCTGATGCACGTGTTCCTGGACGGTCGCTTGGAACTGTCCAACAACCGTGCGGAGCGGGCTGAATAGTAACCTTGCGGTTACTATCGGCCCTTTGCCGTGGGCCGGAAGAACTGGCTGTTTTCCAACACGCCCAGAGGGGCCAGCGCCAGTGCAGTCGCTTATTCTATTGTGGAGACTGCTAAAGCCAACGGCCTGCGGCCTTTCCGGTACTTCCAGTTCTTATTGGAACGGCTGCCGGTAGGAACCTCTGCTGACGATTGCGCGCCTTGGAATGATGCGGCACAAGACTTGTGCCGATAACCAGTTGGCCAATTTAATGCATTAATTATTTCAAAGAGTGGCTCCTTATGGGAACCGCTCTTGCTTTTTTCCTTTTTTACGAGGGTTCGAATCTATTTTTCGCTTACTTACATCCGCGTTTTTGACCTTTCAAATCCAGGCTTTCGGGCATCAAAAAACCGCGCCACGGCGCGGTTTTTTGAGCGAATATCTTTTTTATATCCACAGGATGGTCCGAGTGGCGAGACTTGAACTCACGGCCTCTTGACCCCCAGTCAAGCGCGCTACCAACTGCGCCACGACTAGGCAAAATCTGTTGAAATTACTGGGTTTTTGAAGACAGGCCGCTTGATTCAGTCAAACATTTGGCGCTTGATTCTTCACTTGATTTACTATACCACCCAGCCGCGAAAAAGTCAACCCTATACATCAATTTTTGCAAGAGGTTATTATTTATTCGCTTTTAATTCAGCCTTATATCGGTAATACGTATTTCTCGCAAGCCCTGTCAGTTTCATTATCTCGATATCCGACAGGCTCCCGCCAAAGTCTTTGCAGTGCTGCAAAATGATGGGCTTCATTTCAAGGCTTTTCTTAGTGGTCAGCCTAGCTCCTTCCCGCTGGCCTATCTGCTTCCCATTAAGGCGGGCCGTCTGTATGCCCTCCCTTGTGCGCTGGTGCAAGTCCTCAACTTCTTTTTCGGCTTGGTCAAAAGCAAGCCTGATCTGTTCTTTTGCCAATGCCATCAGGTATTGATTCACGCCTCGCAGAATGCAGTCTACCGCTGTCCCCGTCATAGGCACACTGCTTTCAAGCGCCTTACGGTAAGTGTCTGTATCGATATGGTGTTCCTTTAGAAACACAAGAGACACACCACGCTTAAAAAGTTCCTCATAGACTGCAAAGCCCTCTTCAGCGTTACGGCTCATGCGGCTCACGCTGTCGAACACCAGAATATCACCCGCTTTGACTTTTGTAAAAAGTTTCTTCCACTCTTTGCGATCAAATTTTATTCCTGTATAGGATTCTTGCACGATTATAGCACCGGGGTATTCTCGCTCAATATTCCTGATCTGCCGTTCAATACTCTGCTTTGCCGTGCTGATTCTCGCATAACCGTAAATGCTCATTGCTGTATCTCCCACTAAAAGTATTTGATTTATCGTTCGTCAGATTTGATACTTGCATTATACCCTAAACTGGTGCTAAAGTCAAGGGGTTTTAATACATTTCTTAAAAACGTCAGATTTGATACTTTGCAAACAAAGAAAAAGCGGGAGTAGTTTATTGCCTACCCGCCGCTTCCCTCTAAGTATATCTACCAGGGGGCTACTATACATTTGTAAGAGTATTACCATAAAGAAAAATATCAGTAGTTGCTCTGCGTTCGCATCTGCGGCATGTCTTGAAAATCCTCGCCAGCATACCGCCCAAACTCCGCAAGGGGTTTTTGCAAAAGCGCCAGCATAGGGTTATTCGGATCTTTAGCCGTACATGGTGTATTCTTGCGGTACTCTGTAACCTGTGTCCAGTGCGCCAAAAGATTGTTTTTAGCTTTTATGCCTTTCCCAGCATAGTACCCATATTCCTGGACTTTCGCCATGAACGCATTGAAACAATTCTTAAACGCTTCTGCTTCTAAAGGATTACTCAAATCGCTAAAAGAAAAGGATTTTTTATAACTCGTACCATCAACACCGCATTCAACAAGCACCTTATCCCGCGCCCAATCGTGAATATTATACCAGTAGTACGGCGCTATAATTCCAGTACGCCGCGCACCAAGTGAAGTATTAAGGCCTCCAGACACAGCCGCCAGAAAATAAGCATACTCGTTGTGTGGGTTTTCTGATAAGTGATCCGCCTCAATTCCCGCCGCAGAAAACCTTTTGTGCATCTCAACTAGTGCAACTTCGATCTCAGATGTCACTTTACCAATCAAAGCGTCTGAAAGATAGCCCATATGATACCCGCAAATTATTTCAGCCGTAGAGATAGGCACTTTGTTTAGTTTTACTCTCAAGTGGCCTTTATCTGTAAGCTCCCATGATGATATTGTGTTGAAGATGTAACATAGCGTTTCGTTGTATTCGGTGTTTAAAATCTTTCCCGATCTGTGGCACAACTGAATACAATTTCTTTTTGGGCTATCAACTACCCTAATCATTCCGCTACTGTCAGGGCTAGCACTCAGTGTGTTATATAGGCTATCTCGGTTTACCTCATAAACTGTATGTGTTTTCAAATACTCCGCATACTCACCAGTGGTAGAAATATTAGCGGAGTACTTTCTTTTTAAGTCAACCTCTATCCCATTGATATTCTTAAAATCTGTTTCTTGGTATATGGCGTAAAGTACGTTACTTAGCTTGTAGATTGGATCTATTCGCGATGGTATTACAGAATTGCCTATCAATGAAAATTTTCCTACTTGTTCTATATGAGCTTTCAACAGTTCATAAACGTACACTTTGCCATCTGCTCCAGGCTCTAAGCCAGTATAAACACCTGCAAAGGCTTTCACATCCACCCTATACAAACCCTCAAATTCATAACCGATAACTTTCTCAGGTGATTTTGTTCTACCGACTTCCAGAACCCAATCGCAGTCATCATCGAAAGAAAAAATTTTGTTGTAGTATACTTTCCTTCCGCTTTCTTTGAATAATAGTTCTTTCATTTTACATCGCTCCTTTTTGCATTTCTACTGTAATCCTAGCCAAAAATACAGCGCTCCTTTACAGAGAAAAGTTCTAAAATTAAATCATGCTTTTGGGAAGCCGCATAAAACCTAACAATTTTGAGTTCCGCACTAAAGGAAACCCTTAGAACACTCACTTACGTTTATACATTGTGAACATTCTGTTAACAAAATAGACTTACTGCCGTTTGGCCTCCTACCGCGCCTATGATCTCTGCTCTATACATTATTCTTTAAGGGAAAGCGATTTCTAAAGTCCCGGAAGCCGCATAAATACTGGGTTTTTCGAGAGTCGGTTTTCAATTTTAGGAGTTTTATAGTAACAAATCAAGCGTAGAAACTGCAACTGCCCCATATAAAGAAAGAAATGAGTAACACATTTAAGCTTGGCTGTGGTACTGGCTAAACTCTACGTAGAAATTAGTTTGCAATTCCTACTCCCTACGACATCTAAAATCTTGTGCAAGACTGTAGTTGCATATCCCATAAGAAAAAAGAAAAGTATCCTCTCTGATCTATGCTGCCGTATCTGCGCCGGGTTCCGCTTAGGGGCTACACCCGGCTTGACACTAACGTAATCTTAGATGTGGTACAGATTGATTCTGCGGAACAAATGTTACTGCGATACAATCAAAGGTTTTCGTGTATGGGCTTTATCAAAAGTAAGCGGCGGGGCAACTGCGCACAACAAAGGCGCCTGTTGACCCAGAGCGGGAAGCCGTAAACCCATTGGTAATATTGCATAAATATCAGGAAAATTCTACCTTAATTTCCGTTGCCACATGCATTTTCAAGCACAAGGCTTTAATATAACCCTTGCGCCCAAAACTGCATATTTCATTCCTGATATATGACCACTTCCCATGCAGTATAAAATTTTTGCTTGTTGTTTTCCATACGACTTGTACGAAACTTTATTAATCTATAAGGCAGTCTGCTGCCTTTAAGCCACCCTTCTATACTCTCAAATGATCGAGACAATTTTCGGTTTTGCCGAATATCCATTCTTTGAATAAATGCGTCTTTCTCCTGCTTTGTCAGCAGTGGTCTATTCACTATAGAATCAAGATATCCTGCAAGGCTTTCCTTGTGCCGAACTTCTTCGACAACGCTATATTTATCGAGCTGTAATCGTTCAGCGATATAACCTCTGTAGCCATCTTCATGTGTCATAATCTCATCGTACACAGCTATTGTTTGTTTTGCATAGCCAACCTTAGTAGGCGCAAGCTGTTTTTCAAAATAAGTCTTGCCATCGATTTCTATAGGAACATCTACCACAACACCCAAGCTGTCATTGCTCCTATCATGTGCGGCGTTATAATTCTCTGCTCCCTCATCGGTAAACTGGTCAGTTTTCTTTACTAGCTCTAATAGCTTGCGTTTAGCTCCCGCAATGCGATTGTTACCGTAGTTGCGCACGTAAACATTGACCGTATCGCTTATATCCAGCGGTCGCTTTCGTCCAATGCTTTGTATAACGGCATCGGGGTCTAGCATATCGATAACAATAATATTTAACTCTGAATCCTTGAAAGTTACGCCAACATCCAGTGCTGGTGTGGTGAATAATAGATTACAGCCAAAATGTTCTGTTGCTATCATAGCCGCTATCGCGTCCTCGTCCATACACTTTGCATAAGTCGAATTACTTTTGCTGCAAAGGAATAAGCTGTTTTGCTGATATTTGCAATGTAATTCATAAGCTTTTTGTGCGCTCCATAGAAAAAAGATACCTTTCTTGTTATCCTTGATAATCTGATTTGCTAAAATCTCAAATTGTGATTCTTGCGAGAAGTAGTTTAAGCTGGTTATATTAGAGTTTGCTATAGGCACAAAATATTCTGTAAAGGGTATCTTGTTTGCTTCTAGGTGCGCTTCAATTCTATCTGGGGTTGCTGTGAGAAAAATCTTAACCGCATTTTCCTGGCCTACAATCCAGTCAAAAGAAAGATCTGTTTGTTTGCTAAAGCTTGAATCACTGATGAAATAGTGGACTTCATCGCATATGATAATATCCCAATCTTTCGTTATAGGCTTACCAAATTTTATAGCGGCCTCAAGGCTCTGATAAGTTGCAAGGGCTATTGTGTCGCTATCCCCAATTTCTTTTTGTAGCTGTTCCTTTAATAGCGCTCGTGGGACAAGGTATAGCACTTGCTTATGTTGTTCTCTGTAAAAGTCGAGCAAATTGTTCCGCACAAAATAACTTTTTCCTGTCCCGGTTCCGCTACAGATAATGGTATTACTGCCGGGTGTCCATGATTGAATGTCATTTTCATTCAGCCATTCGCTAAGCTTTCCAGGGATATGGCTAAAATAGCGTTTATCCTCTTCGCCGTTAATGTATAGTGGTAGTCTAAATCGCATACGCTTGCACTCCTTTAAAATAAAAAATGCCGCAACAATGTTAGGCTAGTAATGGTAGCCTTTCCAATGCTCGACTTGTTTGCTGTAAGCGTCCCCTTTTCCGGAACGCATCTTATTCACTTGTTCCATTATGATACTATCTTTACCGCCCTTTGTCAAGGGGGTAATTCAATCTTTCCAAACCCTTTCAACTCCGAAAGCAAAGCGCACTTTCCCGCCGCTTGCGCTAATGCTCAAACGGTCTGCCATGCTAATAGCCCTTGCAAGCCTCCCAGCCGCTTCACCGTCCATCATGATTAAGTCGGGCATATCCAGCCAAAGTAAGGCGTTCTGTTCATGTGGGTTAGGCTCATAGCCGCCTACTGTGCATCCATCCAGCCGCTCTAACTCTGCCCTGATTTTGTAGTACAGGCGTACTTTCTCAAAGTCTGCTCGTTTACCTATAAAGTTCTCGTTGCGGTCGTGCATTTCTGCAATCTCCTCCGGAGTGTAATCCTTGCTCATTTATGAAAACCTCCACTTCTATAAGTAGCCTTACGGCTCTGCTTATATTACAGAAAATCAAGGGGTTTTGCTAACTTTGAGAGAAAATTTTTTCTTTGTTTATGGGAAACGGCGGTAAGTACTTCAGATTACACTATACTTCTGTATTTTTTTGTATAGGTTATGATGATATCTCTAAAAGCAGTATATCGAACTCCAAAAGAAAAGCGGCGGGAATGGGGTTAAAAACTCTCATAAAATAGTGGTTCGGTGGCAGTTCGCAAAACCTAAGTTAATCAACAGCATAACGCCTTTACTTTAGTGCGATAAAGTGTCTTTTATTCGGGTTCGGTGATTCTCTGTACAAAAGCCATGTGTGCAGCATATATACACCAGCATCACCAGAAATTCACGCCACCTCAATACTCATGCACACGTTACCCGATAAAATGAAAAAGCTATAATTGAATTGGTTTAATCTCGTTTCGTAAGTACTTTTGAGGGCTTGATCATCAAAAAAATAATTCTGCATGATATCCATTCTGAAATCCACACTTTGATTTTCTGTCATGCTTTCGTCTATCCCATAAGCTACAACCGTCATTGCGTTCACTGTTTTGAAAAAATATGCAATGTCTTCCACTGCTGTATCTGGTTCAGCTGCAAAAAGCACGTTGTCTAAAGTCCCATCTTCGTTAAAACATATAGTTGCCTTTGTCCATGTTGTTGGCTGAAAAGAGTTATTGTCTTCCGATAACATCTCGATTTTGTCCGGAGTATCAGCTTCACCAATGTATTCATTATATCTCTGAACAAAATTGTTATAACCTTCTTGAACTAGGGGCGATGGCGTTGGTGTTGCTGATAATCTCGATTCTAGTGCATCAATCTGTTCTTGCAGCTCACTGTTTTGTTTATTCAGTGCATCAAGTTCTTCTTGTGAAACCGAGCTTCCACATCCCGTAAGCCAAAACGCAACCATAACTGTCAACATCAGTACAAGTACCCTTTTCATCGTCCAATCCCTCCAAGCGATTTCCGTATTCTAATTTCGATATCGAATTTGGAATATAGAATCAGTATAACAGACAGGCTATACTATGTCAAGAGGGAGGGCGATACTTATGCCAACTTTTATTCCCAGGCGTCTGGAAAAAGAAGTTATCAGTATGCGCATAGCTGTTGATCTGCTACAAGAAGTCGATTCCAAAGCCGCCGCTTTTGGCATAAGCCGAAACGAGCTTATCAATCAGATGATCCAGTTTGCATTAGATAATATGGCGGACACCCAAAACAAATAGCATTACAAGCCCTAAAAAGCTCTGTGTCGGCTTTTACAAGATTAAACGTGTCCCAATACCTTTAAGCCTGTATAATCGATTCTAGGGGCAAATACTTCAACATTTTATGTAAAATTTCAAGGCGTGAATACTGACCTACTGAGGGCACATCCCGGTAAAAGGAAATCTTTGAAAATGTTTTGTACCCCCCTTGGCTTGTATAGGGCAACTACCGCCCGCCGCTTCTTGTGCTAAATAAAAAAGCCCCAGCGCAATGCCAGGGCTTCCCTATATATAAACTAGCTTTCCACTAGGGTTTGTTTACGGCCTCGCTGGTAGGCTCCGTTCTTGCGATCTCGCGCAGTACTACCTTCCAGTCCGCATAGTGTGCCGCCCATGTCCCCTCCCAAAATGGGGCTAAACCAGTTTTCCCAAAGTTAGCCGTTCTGAAAAGCTGATCGAGAATTTCCCTAACTTCTCTCGGTTCTGCATCGACATTGGCAAATACCGGCTCATCGCCACGATCGGCTTTCAAGGAAATACGCACTTCAAACGGCCTTGCCATCAAAGATACTCGCGCAACGGAACATCCGTCAAACTGTTTTGGTAGCTTTCCAGTGTAAGGTAGCTCAACCTTATCTTCACGCAAGCTTGGCCCAGCAGCCTTGATTTTGCTTATATCAAGCACAAAGCCGCCGTATTCTTGTCCGTACTCGTTCACTAATACCATAGCTAACCCTCCTTTATGCGCTCTTCTGCGCTGCTTTCCAGTCCACAAAATGTGCAAACCAAACTCCCGACCAAAAACTTTCAAGGCCAGTGCTGCCGCTGTTTGGAGTTTCAAAAAAGCGGTCAAGTAGATTCTCAATCTCAGGCGGCTCCGCATCGATAACGGCAAGCAAATTCTTTTTGTCTCTGTAAGCTCTAAGGCAAACCCTGACATCACGGGGTTTAACGATCAAAGAAACTCTTGCGTTCTCGCAGTCCCTAAACTGTGCTGGCAGTCTGCCAGTATAGGTAAGCTCAATTCGATCCCCGCGCAAGCTGGGGTTTTCTGCTTGAATGTTGTCCATGTCCAGGGCAAAACCGTTGTACTGCTCAGTGCTAAAAATACCGTTTCTTAATTTCATAATGAAAACTCTCCTTATCTACTCTTCTATATTTACAGGCCTACATAAATCTTTGCTAACTTGTCACCGCTTTTTCTATGTGCTGCACAATTTTCTGCCGTGTTACAGTATGTTATTTGTGCATTTTAATCTTGTGCTTTTGTTTGCCCTGTAGCTGGGCTAAAGGTGAAACGCTGTCGTACTCTCTTGATATATCCGCATCGAATATAGCGCAGTAGTGTTTTGTCATCTCCAAAGTTGAATGTCCCAACAAGTGTTGTAATGTAAAGGCGTTTCCTTGACAATCAACTAAATACTTTCGGGCAAAAGTGTGTCTGAAAGCGTGAATGCTTGTCTTTAGTACACCCCGCCGCTTGTTATATGCTGCAATACTATTGTACATGGCATACTCGCTCAAAGGCTCTCCAACGTCATTACAAAACAAGTAATCTTCTTCCGCACCACCACGCACCCGCATATACTCTTTAAGCACCTTTACCATTTCTGCGCAAAGGGGCGTTGTCTGTGCATGTCCGTTCTTTGTGTGCCGTAGGTATATTATCTTTGAGGGTAGATCAACGTCTTTAATCTTGATATTACGTACCGTTGCCGCTCTGCATCCGCTGTTTATTAGCAAGTTGACGATAACCCAGCTTCGGTATTCTGTAAATCCGCAACGCTTCATGTCGGGCTTTTTTAACAGCCGTAGCAGTTCCTCATCCGTATATAGCTCCTTGATTGGCTCAGAGGCCTTGTAAGGCCGCATAGTAAGCCGTGTAATACCCTCCTCATTGCACCACGATAGAAAAGCCTTGAATGAACGCACGTAACTTTTGATTGATGTTGGAGCTAAACTTGCGTTTCTCATACTGACTATCATGGTATCAAGTTTTTCCCTCGTCACTTCTCCTATAGGCGTTGCCATGTCCAGGTGCTTTCCTATAGCTGAAAAATGCTGTTGATAGGTTTTCAAAGTCTTGTCCGCAAGCCCCGCCGCTTTCTTGGCAAGCAGAAAATCTTGAAGGACTTCCTCTAAGGGTATGGTGTTTTGCACTGCGATTTTGACCATCTCTCACACTCCTTGATTCTTCGAATTTTGCAAAAAATCAAGCGCTTCGGTTATAAGAAATATAACCCTTGACAAAACAAAAAAACCGCTGAAACCCTAGAGATTTCAACGGTTTTATGGTGGTGGTCCGAGTGGCGAGACTTGAACTCACGGCCTCTTGACCCCCAGTCAAGCGCGCTACCAACTGCGCCACACCCGGACAACGTAGATAATTATACCCTATCCTGCCGGAAAAAGCAAGATCTTTTTGCAGATTTTTTGAATTTTTTCAGCAGGCGACGCCTTTCCCAGAATTGAAGGCCAAAAACCTGCAAGAATACAGGTTTTTGGCCCTCCTGTCTCTCTATCCTGCCGCTTTTGAAAGCCTGGGATTTACAGCACCTTAGATAAAAACTCCCGCAGCCGGGGGTTCTGGGGATTGCCGAAGAAATCCTCCGGGGCGCCCTGCTCCGCGATGTTCCCCTCGTCCATAAAGAGCACCCGGGTGGCAACAGAACGGGCAAACCCCATCTCGTGAGTAACCACCACCATGGTCATGCCGTCGTCCGCCAGCTCCTTCATAATCTCCAGCACCTCCCCCACCATCTCCGGATCCAGCGCAGAGGTAGGCTCGTCAAAGAGCATCACATCCGGATTCATGGCTAAAGCCCGGGCGATGGCGATGCGCTGCTGCTGCCCGCCGGAAAGCTGCTTGGGATAAGCGTCGGCCTTGTCCGGCAGGCCCACCCGTTTTAAAAGCTCCAGGGCTTTTTCCCCGGCCTGCTCTTTTGTCATCAGCTTCAGCTTCACCGGGGCCAGCCGGATGTTCTCCAGCACAGACAGATGGGGGAACAGGTTAAACTGCTGGAACACCATGCCCATGCGGGTGCGCAGCTTGTTGATGTCGGTTTTGGGGTCGGTAATGTCTACGCCCTCAAAGGTAATAGTGCCGCCGGTAGGCTGCTCCAAAAGGTTCAGGCACCGCAGGAAGGTGGATTTGCCCGAGCCGGAAGGCCCAATCACCGCCACCTTCTCCCCCTTGTGGATATGCTCGTTGATACCGGCAAGCACCATATGATCCCCAAAGGCTTTCGTCAGGTTTTTAACGTCTATCACTGGTGCGCAGCCTCCTTTCCAGCAGTCCCAAGAGTGAGGTAAGGGCCAGCACCATAATCAGATACAGAACGGCGATGGCAATATAGGGTACAAAGGGCGAATAGGTGCGGCTTTGTACAATCATAGCACCCTTGGTCAGATCCGTCAGGCCGATAAAGCCGCATACCGAAGTTTCCTTCAGCAGGGTGATAAGCTCATTGCCCAAAGCAGGCAGTATGTTCTTAACGGCCTGGGGGATAACGATGTACCGCATGGTCTGGGCGTAATTCAGCCCCAGGGAGCGCCCGGCCTCAGTCTGGCCCAGGTCGATGGACATGATGCCCGACCGCACGATTTCAGCCACATAAGCGCCGGAATTGATGCCAAAGGAAAGGGACGCCACCCAAAGCATGGAATCGCTGCCGGCCCATTGGAACACGATGAACCACATAATCAAAAGCTGTACCGTGGAGGGCGTGCCGCGTATGACGGTAAGATAGAGCTTGCACAGCCAGTCCAGCACCCCCAATACGATATGCCCCAGGCCCTTTTGGTTCCCCCTTTGGGAATCATGGGCAGAGCGCGCCACCGCCACCAGCACGCCGATGATGGTCCCCAGCACCAGCGCCAGCACCGTTACCTCCAGCGTGGCCGCGATGCCGGATACAAAGTACCGCCAGCGGTTGTCCGTTATGAATGTCTGTGTCAACTGGTCCAACAGCCATTCCATATTTTAACTCCTCCTCTTCCCAAGGCATCAGGGGGGCTTTTCGGAAAAAGCCCCCCCTGGCAGCGTGGCGCTGCCCAGCCTATTCCTCGTGCCGCATGCCTTAATTACTCGGCGGTAATGTATTTGTCCACGATTTTCTGTACTGTGCCGTCGTCAATCAGCTCGCCCAAGGCGGTGTCCACCTTCTCCAGCAGCTCCTCGTTGTCCTTGGCAATGCAGATGGCATACTCTTCTTCAGCATAGGCAGTGTCCAAAATCTTCAGCCCCTCGTTGGCAGCCACAAAAGCCTTGGCAGGCTCGTTGTCAATAACCACGCAGTCCACCTTGCCGGAAAGCAGGGCCATCACCGCGTCTGTACCCTTGTTGTAGCGGGTGACGTTTTCCTCGCCAAAGCCGTCCTCCTCTACAGGGGCAGAGCAGTAGATGTCGCCGGTAGTGCCCTGCTGCACGCCAATCTTCTTGCCGGCCATATCGTCAATGGCAGCAATGTCGCTGCCCTCAGGCACAATAACCACCTGCACGGCAGTGGCATAGCTGCGGGTAAAGTTCACGTTCTTCTGCCGGTCCTCTGTAACCGTCATGCCTGCCATGCCCATGCTGGCCTTGCCGCTCTGGACGTTGGGGATGATGGCGTCAAAATCCACGTCGGAAATTTCAAAGTCCATGCCCAGCTTGTCTGCAATGGCCTTGCCCACCTCGGCGTCAATGCCCACAATATCGTCGCCTTCATAATACTCGTAAGGCTCGAAGAAAGCGTTGGTGGCCATCACCAGAGTGTTGTCCCCGTCGCCCGTGTCTGCGGGCTGGGCGGATTCCTCCCCGGCAGCTTCGGAACTGGAGGCTGCGCCGCCGGGCTGGGAAGCGCCGGAAGCCGCGTCCTTCGATTCGCCGCAGGCGGCGAAAACAGTCATCATCAGCAGCAGGGCTGCCAGAAGCATTGCAAATTTTTTCATGTTCTTTCTCTCCTTACTGGGCCGTTTTCCCCTTCTTTATTGTGAAAACCGCGGCCCGTTTGTGAATTATGGTTTTAGTACAGGCCCTATTATACAGCATATTTTTTCAGTTGAAAAGGGGTAAAACGGGAAATTTACCGAGTTTTATGCACATGGTTTTGTATAAAAATACAACTCCGCCCGTTTTCCCCTCCCTTCCCGCCCAGTTGACAAACCCTGATTGGAAAGGTAAACTAATTCTGTAAGGAAGGCTCGTAATCACAAAACGCGCGCCATCACAAAGGTTTTTAACAGCAGGCACGGCGTTTTTCCTGAAAATTCCCTGCCCGGTGTCTGGGGCGGCAGGTTTGCAGGGCAGCCCCCAAGAAAGCCGCGCGGAAAGGACGAGAGTATGGAAAAGTACAGCATTTCGCAGGTGGCAGAAAAGTTCGGGCTGGAGCCGCACACCCTGCGGTTTTACGAAAAAGAGGGGATTGTCTCCCCGGGCCGCACGCCCAGCGGCATCCGCACCTATACGGAGGAGGATGTCAGCCAGTTGGAAACAGCCCTGTGCCTGAAAAGCACAGGCATGCCCTTAAAGGAAATCAAGCGGTACTTCCAGCTGGTGCAGGAAGGGGACGCAACCCTGGACCAGCGGCTGGAGATTTTCACCTCCCACCGGGAACGGGTGATAGAGGGCATTGCCGTGATGGAAAAATATCTACAAAAAATCGACCACAAAATTTCCTGGTATCAGGGCTTTGTGGCAAAGAAAAAAGGGGGAAACCAGGAAAATATATGAATAAATTGTAACAGGACTATTGCTTTTCTATAAAGGACAGGCTATACTAAGGGTATAAGCCTGAAAGCCCCCGGCCTTTTCGCTTGCCGGGGGCGCCTTTATTTTCATCATACTTTTTGGAATAAGGAGAGTGAACTGCGTTGGAAAAGATCATACGTTTTTTTAAGCTCAAGGAACACGGCACCGACGTAAAGACCGAAGTTATCGCCGGCATCACCACGTTCCTGTCCATGGCCTATATCCTGGCTGTGAACCCCAGCATGCTGGCGGACGCGGGAATGGATCAGGGGGCTGTGTTCACGGCAACCGCCGTGTCCGCCGCCATGGCCACCATCATCATGGGCGTTTTCGCAAATTACCCGGTAGCCCTGGCCTCCGGCATGGGGCTTAACGCCTATTTTGCCTACACCGTCTGCCCCATGCTCATTGGCATGGGCATCACAGACCCCTGGAAGGTAGCCCTCACCGCCATCCTGGTAGAAGGCGTCATCTTCATTATCCTGTCTTTCTTCAAGTTCCGGGAGGCCCTGGTCAATTCCGTCCCCGCCAACCTGAAGTACGGCATCTCCGCGGGCATTGGCCTGTTCATCTCCATTGTGGGCCTTAAAGGCGCGGGCATTGTCACCACAGACGCTTTCGCCATTGTGGCAGAGGACGGCACCGCAACAGTCAGCTCCTCCACCCTGGTCGCCATGGGCAACCTCAGCGATCCCGGCGTAGTGCTGGCCTTTGCAGGGCTTATCGCCATTGGCGTCATGTGGCACTTTAAAATCAAGGGCGCTATCCTGTGGGGCATTCTCGCCACATGGGTGCTGGGCATTATCGCCCAGCTTGCCGGCTGGTATCAGGGCCTGTCCCTTATCCCCGATTTCAGCGCCGGCATCCTGCCCCCGTCCTTAGCCCCCACCTTCTTTCAGTTTGACTTCGCCTTTGTGGGCCAGCATTTTGTAAACTTCGCCGCCATTGTGTTTGCTTTCCTCTTTGTGGATCTGTTCGACACTGTGGGCACCCTTATCGGCGTGGCCGACCAGGGCGGCCTGCTCACAAAGGACGGCAAGCTGCCCAAAGCAGGGGCTGCCCTGATGAGCGACGCTATCGGCACAGTGGCAGGCTCTGTGCTGGGCACCTCCACTGTCACCAGCTATGTGGAATCCACCGCGGGCGTGGCGGAAGGCGGGCGCACCGGCCTGACCGCTATCTCCACTGCCGTTATGTTTGTGCTGGCCCTGTTCCTGTCCCCCATCTTCCTGGCAATCCCCAGCTTTGCCACCACGCCGGCCCTGCTGTTTGTGGGCCTGCTGATGATGAAGTCTGTGCTGAAGATGAAGTTTGAGGGGGATATCGCCGACATCGTTGGCGGCTTCCTGGCCCTCATCATGATGCCCTTTACCTATTCTATCGCCAACGGCATCATGTTCGGCATCCTGGCCTGGGTTGTCCTGAAGGTCTGCACCGGCAAGGTTAAGGACGTGCATCCCGTTATGTGGGTGGCCTTTGCCCTGTTCGTGCTGCGCATCATCACCCTTGTCATGCCGGCCTAAAGCCCTGGCGCGTCCACGTCTGTCCAAGAGCCTGGGGGCTTGTCCCCAGGCTCTTTTTCTGCCCAGGCCCTTTGCACCCCTTTGTAAAAATTTACGCTCCCATATTGCAAAAACCCAAAAACTGTGATAGGATAGCCATGCACGCAAAAAGCGGCGGAAGCGGGAAACCGTTTGCGCTGTTTTTTTACATAAAGCTTTCTGCAAAAAACACAGAAGAAACGACGCAGGGCCTGAAAGGCTGCTTTTCCAGGGTTTTTCACAGGCATCCTGTATACGGTTCTGCAACGAAAATGGAGGGTATATGGCACAACAGCGGATTCGCAGTATGACAGAAGGAAGCCCTGTAAAGCTGCTCATCAGTTTTGCCCTGCCGCTAATGGTAGGCAATGTGTTCCAGCAGCTTTACACGGTGGTGGATACGGCAGTGGTGGGCCAGGTGGTAGGCGTGGGGGCGCTGGCCTCCCTGGGGGCCGCAGACTGGCTCAACTGGATGACCTTAGGGATCATCCAGGGCTTCACCCAGGGCTTTGCCATTTTAATGGCCCAATATTTCGGCGCCAAGGACTACCGCCAGCTTTCCCGCTCTGTGGGGGCCTCGGTAACCCTAAGCGCCATTGCGGCCCTTTTGCTGCTGGCGGTCAGCCAGCTTGCCATCCTGCCGGTGCTGGGGCTGCTGAACACCCCGGCAGACATCCTGGGCGGCTCTGTGCTCTATCTGCGCATCATGTTTGGCGGCATCCCCATTGTGGCGGCCTATAACCTGCTGGCCTCCATCCTCCGGGCCTTGGGGGACAGCAAAACGCCTTTATACGCTGTGGTGCTGGCCACCTTTGTGAACATCGCCCTGGATCTCCTCTTTGTAATGGGCTTTCACTGGGGCATCGGGGGCGCGGCTGGGGCAACGGTGTTTGCCCAGGCGGTTTCCACCCTATACTGCTATGGGAATGTGCGGAAAATCACCATCATCCGCCTGGAAAAAACAGATTTCAAGCTCCAGCGGGACATGGTGGCAGCCCTCCTCCGGCTTGGCTCGCCTGTGGCCCTGCAAAACGCCATCATCTCCGTAGGCGGCATGGTGGTGCAGTCTGTGGTCAACCGCTTTGGCATGCTGTTTATCGCAGGCTTTACCGCCACCAACAAGCTGTACGGCATCCTGGAGATTGCCGCCACCTCTTACGGCTACGCGGTCACTTCCTATGTAGGCCAGAACTTGGGGGCAAAGCTGCTGGGCCGCATCCGCCAGGGAATGCGGGCCGCCGCTTTGGTGGCCCTGATCACCTCCATGGTAATTGCCGCGGCCATGCTGCTTTTCGGCAAAAGCATCCTGGGCCTGTTCATCTCCGGCACCCCGGAGGAGATTGAAGCCTCCATGGCCATTGCTTACCACTATCTGGCGCTGATGAGCCTGGGCCTGCCCATTTTATATATGCTGCACATTTACCGTTCCGCCCTCATGGGCCTGGGAGATACCGTTATCCCCATGAGCTCCGGCTTTGTGGAGATGGCGGTGCGCATAGGCATTGCCCTTTTCCTGCCCCTGGCTATAGGGCAGGAGGGCATCTATTACGCCGAGGTAGGCGCTTGGACAGGGGCCGCCCTGCTGCTGGTGGCAGGATATTACGCGCGGATGCACGGGCTTAGCCAGCGGGAGCAGCGGGCTTTATAGGCAACACGGCAAAGCCGCATGCTATGGGGAATCTGTTTACCTAAATTGGTTTTACATTCGTTTTAGAATCAAATCCGTTTTCAAAAGGATTTGTGGGAGTTTGAGGGCAAGGCCCCCAAAGGGACGCGCAAGGAAGGAGTAAAACAATGGAAAAAGCGGTTCGCGAAAACAGTATCACCGAAGGGGTCATCTGGAAACAGCTTCTCATCTTCTTTTTCCCCATCCTCATCGGCACCTTTTTCCAGCAGCTCTATAACACAGTGGACACCATCATCGTGGGCCAGTATGTGGGCACCCAGGCCCTGGCGGCAGTGGGCACCACCGGCACCCTCATAAACCTGCTGGTAGGCTTCTTTGTGGGGCTTTCCTCCGGCGCCACCGTAATCATTTCCCAGTTTTTTGGCGGCGGCGACTGGAAGAACCTCTCCAAGGCCGTCCACACCTCCGTGGCCCTGGCCCTGGGAGGCGGGGCGGTTATCATGGTGCTGGGCCTGCTCACCGCAAGGCCCTCCCTGGGGCTTTTGGGCGTGCCGGAGGAAATCCTGGACGACGCCCTGCTGTACCTGAACATCTACTATGGAGGCATTGTTTTCTGCATGATCTATAACGTGGGCACCGGCGTGCTGCGGGCCATCGGGGACAGCCGTATGCCCCTGTATGTGCTCATTGCCTGCTGCCTTGTAAACATTGTGCTGGACTTGCTCTTTGTGGTGGTGTTCCACTGGGGGGTGATGGGCGTGGCCCTGGCCACCGTCCTTTCCCAGGTGGTCAGCGCTGTCCTGATCATGCTGCGGCTCATGTGTACAAGGGAGGGCTACCGGGTGGAGCTTCGGCACATCCGGTTTGACAGGGGCATTTTAAAGAACGTCATCCGCATCGGCCTGCCCGCCGGCCTGCAGTCTGTCATGTATTCCTTCTCCAACCTGGTTATCCAAGCCAGCATCAACTCCTTTGGCACCGACGCCATTGCTTCCTGGGCAGCCATCGGCAAGATAGACGGCTTTATCTGGATGGTGATGGGCGCTTTCGGCATCTCCATCACCACCTTTGTGGGGCAGAATTTCGGGGCCAGGAAGTACAGCCGGGTAAAGCGCAGTGTAAAGGTGTGCCTGGGGCTGACCTTAGGCACCACCCTGGCCCTCAGCGCCCTGATGCTGGCGTTTATGGAGCCGCTGCTGCGGTTTTTCACCGGGGACGAAACGGTTATCGCCATCGGGCAGCGCTTTTTGTGGATATTAGGCCCCTCCTATTTCCTGTTCGTGTTCATCGAAATCTTCTCCGGCGCCATCCGGGGGGCTGGGGAAGCCCTGCAGCCCATGCTTATCACCACCTTCGGGGTGTGCGGCCTGCGGGTTTTATGGATTTTTGCGGCGGTGCCCTTCCTGCCCACCATGGAGATGGTGGCTATGAACTATCCCGTCACCTGGGCGGTGACAGCCCTGGTGTTCACTGTCTATTATCTGCGGATGAACTGGCTCAAGCGCTGTATCAAGTCCAGCGGGGCGCAGCCGGAAGAAACGCCGGAGCCAGCCTGAGCCTTCCCTCTCCCTTTCCCAAACCATCCCCCTGCCCTCCTGCCTGCCAGCAGGAAGGCAGGGCTTTTTGCTTTCCGCCCCAGCCATGCACAGCCTGTCAGGGGAAAGCATAGCATATACAGGGCGCAAGTGGAAAGGAGGACTTTTTTTGGCAGAGTATGTAGCGACAGGCGTAGACATCTCCCAGTTTAACGGAGATGTGGATATAGGGGCGCTAAAGGGCAAAGTGGATTTCGTCATAATCCGCTGCGGCTATGGCAGCGACTACGCTTCCCAGGACGACGTACAGTATCAGGCAAATGTAAGGAAATGCGAAGCGGCAGCCATGCCCTACGGGGTGTACCTGTACTCCTATGCCCGCAACACGGACATGGCCCGCAGCGAAGCCCGCCACACCCTGCGGCTGCTCCAGGGGCGCAGGCCCCTGTACGGGGTGTGGTATGACGTAGAGGACGTGGCCCTGCCCGCAGGGGAAACCCTGATTGACAACTGCGTAACCTACTGCCGGGAGATGGAAAAGGCCGGGCTGTACTGCGGCATCTACTCCTCTTTAAACTGGTGGCGCACCCGGCTGAACAGCCCCCGGTTAAACCCCTTTGACAAATGGGTGGCCCAGTGGAACGACACCCTGGACTACCAGGGGGCAGGGCTGTGGCAGTATACAGACAGGGGCGTGATAAACGGCAGGCGTTTCGACATGAACAGGGCCTTCCGGGACTATCCCGCCATCATAAAGGGAATGGAGGGTACGGATATGACCCGAGACGAGGTGGCAAAGCTTGCCCGGGAGGAAGCCCAGGCAGTGTATGACAAAAACGAAGCCCGGTATCCCCGCATTTCCTCCCTGCCAGATTGGGCCAGAGGCCCGGTGGAGGAGGTCTACCGGCGGCTGGATCTGCTGGGCACAGAGGACAGCGGGAAAGACACCCGGATAGACGCCAGCGAAACCTATGCCCGGGCGCTGGTTGTCATCGAGAAGGTGCTGCGCCTGCTGGATGAGCTGGAGGAAAAAGAGCCATAAGCAGCAAAAGGCCCCCAATCCCTACGGATTGGGGGCCAAAGCTTTCTCGCGCCCTGTTTTTATTCAAACTGGGCGGCAGCCTTCTTCAAAGTCTCGATAATCTCAATGTGCTGGGGGCAGTGGGACTCGCAGTTCCCGCACTGGATGCAGTCGGAGGCCTTGCCGCCGTCCTTTGTCACCCTGCCGTATTCGCCCTTGGAGCTTTCCGGGTTATTATACAGGGTAAGCTTGTTCATGGCTGTGAACACAGAGGGGATGTTAATCTTCTGGGGGCAGCCGTCCACACAGTATTTGCAGCCGGTGCAGGGGATGGTGGGGATGCTGTTCAGGATCTCCACCGCCTTGCCCACAACCTCCCGTTCGCTGTCGGAAAGGGGTTTAAAGTCTGCCATATAGGAAACATTGTCGTTTAACTGTGCCTCGTCAGACATGCCGGAGAGCACTGTCACAACCCCGTCCAGAGAGGCGCAGTACCGCACAGCCCAGGAGGGGATGGACATCTCCGGATTGGCGTCCTTAAAGAGTTTCTGCACCTCGGGGGTCATGGTGGCAAGGGAGCCGCCCTTTACAGGCTCCATGATGATAACAGGCACATTGTGCCTGCGGGCCGCCTCATAGCACAGCCTGGACTGGACGCTGTCGCTTTCCCAGTCGGCATAGTTAATCTGAAGCTGCACAAACTCCGCCTCCGGGTGCTTTGTAAGGATATCCTCCAGCACGTCCGCGGTGTCGTGGAAAGAGAAGCCGATATGCTTTATCTTTCCCTCCTCCTTCATCTTCTGGACAAAGCCCCAGGCGTCCAGCTCCTCAGACTTTTTGGCGGTGTCCCGGTTCAATGCGTGGAGCAGATAAAAATCATAGTAGGAAAGGCCCGCCCTGTCCAAGGACTCCTGGAAAATGGGAGCCATGTCCTCGGGCTTCTTGATGTCGAACATAGGCAGCTTGCTGGCGCACTGGAAGCTTTCCCGGGGATAGCGATCCACCACAGCTTCCTTTAAAGCCACTTCCGATTTGCCGCCGATATACACATAAGCCGTGTCAAAATAGGTAAAGCCCTTTTCCATAAAGGCGTCCACCATTTTTTTCGTCTGCTCCATGTCAATTTCCTGATCCTTCATGGGCAGGCGCATCAGGCCAAAGCCCAGCTTTTTAATGCTTTCTCCTAAGTACTTGTCAGCCATTGCCAGCACTCCTTCTCGTTTTCTTCCTGAAAAACTGTTTTTTACGGGCCGCGTTGGAATGCCCCATCCGCGCACATTTTCAAAACAGGCATTCCCTTTCTTTATTATAAAGCTTAAAGCACACTTAAAGTCAAGACAGTTTTTTGTAAACACCTGTAAGATTTTTCCCCTGGCAAATTCCCGCCCCGCCTGCTATACTGGAAGAAGCACAGCGAAAGGGGAGAAACATCATGGACAAAAAACGGGTATGCAAAGCCGCGGCCCTGCTCTGCGGGCTGGCCCTCTGCGGGGCCGCCGTCTACCTGCTGCGGCCCCCCTGCCTGATTTTGCAGCACACCGGCCTGTACTGCGCCGGCTGCGGCACCCAGCGGATGGTAACCGCCCTGCTGCGGGGGGATATCCCCAGGGCCTTTTCCCATAACCCCTTTATGTTCCTTGCCCTGCCCCTGGGGGCGATCTATGCCCTGTGGGAGGGCTGGCGGTATGGGTCCGGAAAACCGCCCCTCTATAAAAGGAAGGGGACGCGCCTGGCTTTTTTAGGCGTGCTCCTGCTGGCGGCAGCCTTCACCCTGCTGCGAAACCTGCCGGGCTTCTCCCTGCTCGGCCCGTAGCGCCTGCCCCGCCTGCCCCTGCCGCCAGCAAGCTGGCGCCCTGGGGGAGGGCTGCGCCCTCCCGGCCCCGGCTTCGCCGGGGCGGCAGGCGGGCGGCCTTTTTGTTCCTTGCCTACTTCTTGATATACGCCAGCCCGCAGGCCCCGGGGCCTGTGTGGGTGCCCACAATGCTGCCGATGTCCAGCTTATGTACCTCCCGCTTTTTCAGCTCCCCGCTCATGAATTCCATAAAGTCATCCCGGGTCTGGGGCACAGCGGCATGTCCCACTGTCACGCTGTAGTCGGCGGAAATCGGCTCCTTGTCCACTAAGCCCTGCATAAACTTGAAAGCCGCTTTCTTCCCCCGGGCCTTGCCCACCACCTCAACCAAGCCGTCTTTCAGGGTGATAATGGGGCATATGCCCAGTATGCTGGCCACCAGGGCGCTGGTGGCGGAAAGCCTGCCGCCCATTTTCAAATACTTCAAATCGTCAATCAAGGCCCACAGCCGCACCCGGGGCACCAGTTCCTCCACCTGCCGGGCAATTTCCGCCCCAGGCAGGCCCCTGTCCCGCATTTTCACAGCCTCCTCCACCAGCAGGCCCAAAGCGAAGGTCACGTTCAGCGTGTCCGGCAGATAGATGTTCTCCGCCCCCAGGATGTCCTTTGCCACAGCGGCAGACTGGAGGGTGCCGCTCATGCGGGAGGAGATAAACAGGCACACCACCTCGTCCCCGCTGTCCTTGTATTCCGAAAATTTCTTTTCAAAGAAGGCCGGGGAAATCTGGGCGGTTTTAGGCAGCTCGCTTGCCTGGGACAGCTTTGCGTAAAACTCGTCGTTTGTAATGTCTATGTTAGCCCGGAAGCTTTCCTCCCCGAAATTCACCGTAATGGGCAGCATCTCCACGCCCAGTTCCTCGCACCGCGCAGGGCTTAAATCGCAGGAGCTGTCCGTTAAAATCTTTACCATATGCAGTCAGCCTTTCTCTCACTTGTATTATTATCACACGCTGCCTTTACAGCTTCAAAAGGGGCACTGTTTTGCGGCACGCCTCAATGGCAGCCGCGTCCGGCAGGGCCGGGATGGCCCCTGTTTTGGTGGCGCACACAGCCCCGGCGGCATTTGCGAAGTCCACAAAGCCCTCCAGCTCCTCCTGGGCAAGCTCCCCGGGCTTTTTGCCGCTCTGCACAATTTTCGCCAGCAGCGCCCCGAAGAAGCTGTCGCCAGACCCGGTTGTGTCCTTCACCTGGGTGTCATAGGTGTTCTTCCGGAAGGAATAGCCCTGGGTGAACACAGCGCACCCCTTGGGACCCATGGTCACCACCACCACGCTGACGCCCTTGGCAAGCAGGGCCTTGGCCCCCTCTTCCATGCCCTCCCGCGCAGTCAGCAGGGAAAGCTCCTCGTCGGAAACCTTCATAATGTCTGCCTGGGGAACCAGGCTGCGCATCCGGGCCACGCCCTCCTCCTGGCTGGGCCACAGGGGCGGCCGCCAGTTGGGATCATAGGCCGTCACCTTCCCCTGGCTTCTGGCATACCCCACCAGCTCCTCCACAGCGGAGCGGGAAGGCTCCGCTGTCAGCAGCAAAGAGCCAAAGCATAAAAGCCTGCACTGATCTATCAGCCTCCGCTCCTGCTCCCCGGCAGCAAGGCGGGTGTCCGCGCCGGGATTGCGGTAAAAGCTGAAGTCCCTGTCCCCTGTTTCGCTAAGCTGGACAAAGGCCAGGGTGGTGGCGTAGTCCGGATCCTGGGAAAGGCCCTGGGTTTCCACGCCGCAGCCCTGCAGGGTGTCCGCAAGGAAATCCCCGAACATATCCTTCCCCACCCGGCCTAAAAACCCGGCGGACACCCCGGCCCGCAGGGCCTGCACCGCCACATTGGCAGGCGCCCCGCCTGGATTGCGGGCAAAAAGCAGCCTGCCGTCCTCTGTTGTCCCTACAGGGGTGAAATCAATCAAAAGCTCGCCCATGGATAAAAGCTGTGCCATGTTTATCTTCCTTTCTATATGTATGTCCCGGAGCCGCCGCACCATCGCCGCGCATGGAAACTGCCGGTACAGCTTCTCAAAAATATACTCTACTATATAATACCTCTTGCAGGGCCTTTTGGCAAGATTTTTCCAAGGGATTTTTCTTAAAGAAAAGGCCCCTGGCAGAAGCCTGCCGGGGCCTTTTTCCGTCTCTCTTTTTAAAACCCGTTTGCCCGCCGCCGGATCTGGCGGCTCCGGTTACAAACAGGTTCTTATTTTTTCCCTCTGGCAGGGGCCTTCTTTGCCCTGGGGGCCTTTGCAGGGGCCGCCCCCTCGGAAGCCTTCCGCACGGCAGGCTTTGCCACCGTTTCCTTCACTGCCTCCTTCACGGTGGCGGCAGTCTCTTTCACAGCCTCCTCCACCTTCTTGGCAGCGTCCTTCACCGCCTCTTTTTTAGGGGAGGCAGGCTTTTTCACAGTTTTGGTGACAGTTTTCGCAGGGGCGCTCTCCCCGGCGGGGACAAGCTTCCACTGCTGGCCCACGCCGTCCACGTCATCCCAAAGCTGGGCAGACGCGCCGTCCTCCTCGCTCATGTCCACAATATCCAGCACCTTGCCGGACTGGACGTTCAAAAGCTTCTTGTAAGTAGCGGTAACCTTCACCAGCTCCCACTGCTGGCTGGACGCGTCCTCCACCTTTTCCCAAAGGTGCGCCCGCGCGCCGCTTTCCACGCCGCCATGCACCACGTCCAGGGCCTTGCCGCTAAGCCTGTTAATAAGCCGTCCGCCGTCCTGGGCCCACAACTGAGCGTCCTCTCCGGTGGGGGCGGTCTGGCACACTCCCTGGCCGTTCTCCACGCCAGCGGCCTGCAGTGCCTTGCCAGTCCTGCGGTTTACAATCATAAATTCTGCCGTTTTCTTCCCAACCATATCCTTACTTCCTTTCAGCTCGCCATTGCACAGTTTATAAATATACAAAGGGCCTTGTTGCCTGTTTTCCGCGTGGCAGCGCCGTTTCACAGCGCTTTCCGCTGTTATCATTATAGCGGTTCATTCTCTTTCTGTCAAATATCACTCCTTTGTGAAAAAGGTGTTTTCCCCGCATATGGCCCCGCTTTTTGGCGAACCGCCCCCCTTAGGGCATGAATTTTTAGCCATTATAGGTAATTCTTTCCGCCGGGGCGCTTTTAAATTCGGCAAAAAATAAATTCCGGAATCTGGGAAAATCCCGCTTGGAAAAGCCATTTCCCTGGTGTATACTATAAGTGCTGCCTTTTCCGCCGGCAGCTTTGCAACTGTAAAAAACATACGCACAGCCAATAAACGGGACGGCGTTTCCAGGCGCAGAAAGGAGCGGCATACATGGCACAGACAGACCAGACAAGGGGGCAGCGGCTCCACCCGGATCCGGCCGCGGGGCTTTCCTCCCAGCAGGTTGCGGGGCAGATACAGCGGGGCCTGCACAACGGGGATTCCGGCGTGAAAAGCAAAACCGAGGGCCAGATTATCTGGGAAAACGTGTTCACCTTTTTTAACCTTCTGAACTTCGCCCTGGCGGCAGCGGTTATCCTGGTAGGCTCCCCCCGCAGCGCCCTTTTCATGGGGGTTATCCTCTCGAATATCGTCATCGGATCCTTCCAGGGCATCCGCGCCAAGCACACCATAGACAAGCTCTCCCTCATCTCCTCCCCCAAGGCGGCTGTCCTGCGGGACGGCAGGCGCCAGACCATCCCGGTGGAGCAGGTGGTTTTAGACGATATCCTCCTGCTCACCGCCGGCAACCAGATCTGCGCCGACGCGGTAGTGGCAGCCGGGGAGTGCGAGGTAAACGAGTCCCTGATAACCGGCGAGTCCGATCCCATTTTAAAGCAGCCGGGGGAACCCCTGCTTTCCGGCAGCTTTGTGGTAAGCGGCCAGTGCTCCGCCCAGGTGGAGCATGTGGGTGCGGAAAACTACGCCAACAAAATCGCCGGGGACGCCAAATACATCAAAAAGCGGAATTCCGAAATTATGGATTCCATTGACCTGATTGTAAAAATCATCGGCTTTGCCATCCTGCCCATTGGGG
The DNA here is from genome assembly GCF_009917365.1 of Neglectibacter sp. X4. Classification (NCBI taxonomy): domain Bacteria; kingdom Bacillati; phylum Bacillota; class Clostridia; order Eubacteriales; family Oscillospiraceae; genus Neglectibacter; species Neglectibacter sp. X4. The sequence continues at coordinate 24,968 of NZ_QWLE01000025.1, forward strand.
GCCTGCTGTTCTGGAAGCAGTATTTTGTCCTGGGGGACACCTTCCAAGGCTCGGTGGTCAGCACCTGCGCCGCCATGGTGGGCATGATCCCCGAAGGCCTGGTGCTGCTCATCAGCCTGGCCTTTGCGGTCAGCGTCATCAAGCTTTCCCGGCACAAAACCCTGGTGCAGGATATGTACTGCATCGAAACTTTGGCCCGGGTAGATACCCTGTGCCTGGACAAAACCGGCACCATCACCGAAGGCTCCATGCAGGTAGACGGGCTTTCCCCCTTTGAAGGCCGCACAGAGGCGGAGATGAAAGAAGCCCTTGCCGCGCTCACAGGCAGCCTTCAGGATGACAACCCCACCTTCCTGGCCCTGAAGGACTACCTCCCCGGCCAAAGCGCCTGGTATGCCTCCGGCACAGTGCCCTTCTCCTCTGCCCGAAAATGGTCAGGGGCCTTCTTCCCCGGCAAAGGGGCTTATGTCATGGGCGCAGGGGAATTCATCCTGGGGGAAGCCTTCCAGCAGCGGTTCCCCCAGGCGGAGGAATACTCCAAAAACGGCCAGCGGGTGCTGCTTCTGGCCCGGTCGGACAGCCCCTTTGAGGACAAGTCCCTGCCGGAAGGCCTGGAGCCTATGGGCCTTGTGCTGATAAGCGACAAAATCCGCCGGGAAGCCCCCCGCACCCTGCGGTACTTTGCCGACCAGGGGGTGGACTTAAAGGTTATCTCCGGGGATAATGCCGTCACCGTCTCCCAGATAGCCAAACGGGCGGGGCTGGAAAACGCGGACAGATACTGCGACGCCACCACCCTGCGCAGCGACGAGGATATCCGCCGGGCTGTAAGCGAATACGCTGTGTTCGGCAGGGTGACCCCCCAGCAGAAGCTGGCCTTTGTAAAGGCCTTAAAGGAGGACGGCCACACCGTTGCCATGACCGGGGACGGGGTAAACGACGTGCTGGCCTTAAAGGAAGCCGACTGCTCCATTGCCATGGCCTCCGGCAGCGACGCCGCCCGCACCGTCTCCAACCTGGTGCTTTTAGACTCCAACTTTGCCTCCATGCCCCTGGTGGTGCAGGAGGGCCGCCGCTCCATCAACAACCTCCAGCGCTCCAGCTCCCTGTTCCTGCAAAAAACTATCTTCTCCGCCCTCATCGGCGTGCTGTTTATTTTCATCAATTATACTTACCCCTTCGAGCCTATCCAGCAAACCCTCATCAGCTCCCTCACCATCGGCGTGCCCAGCTTCATCCTGGCCCTGGAGCCGAACCGGGACCGCCTGCGGGGGAAGTTCATCTTCAACGTCCTGAAAATGTGCATCCCCGCCGCCCTCACCATGACCGCGAACATTGTCCTGCTGTGTGCCCTCAGCGGCCCCCTGGGCCTTGCCCCCCAGGAGATGTCCACCCTGGCGGTTATCCTCACCTCCCTCACAGGCTTCATCATGCTCTTTAAGGTCTGCACCCCCTTCAATTCCCTGCGGGGCTTCCTGTTCGGTGGCCTGCTTGCCGTGTTCGTGGTGGCCCTTTTGTTCCTGGGGCAGTTCTTCTCTCTGGTAAGCCTCACCCTGCCCATGCTCATTGCCCTGCTGCCCATGCTCCTTTTCGCCATCGTCCTGATGCTGGCCCTGCTCCACTTTATAGACCACGTCATCGCAAACTCCCAAAGCCCCATGTATCCCTTCAAAAAGCGCCGCCGCGCCCGCAAGCGCAGCGCTTAGGGCGCTTCCCGAAGAACCCGCTTAAGGACTTCCGCCCTTAAGAATCCCTCGCTCCGCTCCCCGCGCACCGCCCCCTGGTGCGGGCAGGCGCCTGGCGGCACGCGGCCAGCCCTACATGCCCCTAATGAACCGCAAAAAGGGAAGCCCCCGCAGGTTTTGCGGGGGCCTCCCTTTTATGAGGATGTAGTATGAAAAGGATAACTTATAAGCAGTTGGAGAAGAATCTGCCAGCCTGGACATTTCCTTATGGTTTATGGTATAATCATACCCGAACAGTCCTGAGATTTCTACAAGAAAAACATCTGCTTTTATAACAATCGTATTTTTCCCACAAAGGAGGGGTGTCCTGTGGCTCAAATCCACCGGCGGGAGGACGATTCGGAAATCATGTACTATAACGATCCCGAGGTTCCTTTTTACGTCAACGACAATTCCCGCCTTTCCATGTTCCCCAACCGGGAAATGCTCGCCCACTGGCACGAGGACATTGAATACATCCACGTGCGGGAAGGGAAAATGGCTTACCATGTCAACGGCGTGGAAATCCCCCTGGGCGCCGGCCAGGCTGTGCTGATAAACGCCAGGCAGCTTCACCATGCCCAGGCCACCAGCGAGGAGGACTGCGTCTACCTGGCAGTGCTGTTCCGCCCGGAAATCCTCAGCAATAACATTGCCCTGCGCAGCAATTATATCGATCCCGTCATAAGCGCCCATATCCCCTACCTGCTTCTGGAGGAAAGCCATCCCCTCTGCGCCTGCCTGGACGAAGCCGCCCGGCTCCACCGGGAAAAGGCCCCTGCCTTTGAGCTGCGTGTTTTAAGCCAGCTCAACCAGATGTGGGCCTTGTTCTTCCAGCTTGTCCAGCAGGAAAGCAACGCCGGCCCGCCTCCCCGGTCCGACCCGGACGTAGCCGTACAGAAGCAGATGGCAGACTACATTTACCGCAACTACCCCCGCAAGCTCACCCTGGGGCAGATAGCCCAGGCCGGCGGCGTGTGCAAAAGCAAGTGCTGCCAGATTTTCAAAAAATATTTCCGGAAAACCCCCGGCGAGTTCCTCATGGCCTACCGCCTGGAGGCCGCCGCCCACCTGCTGCGCACCACCGGGCAGTCTGTCACGGAAATCGCCTATGCCTGCGGGTTCAACAGCCCCAGCTATTTCACAGAAGCCTTCCGCCGGGAGCATGGCTATCCCCCCCGCCGCTTCCGCCGGCAGGCCTCCGGGGAAAAATAACGGCGGTTTTTCGTGGAAAACAGAAATTCCCTGCTGGGAAATGGGCTGTGGGCATTGCAATTTTCAGAAAATGTGATATAATGTGGGTGTAAAAATATATGGAGGTGTTCCCTATGCCTTATGTTATCAATGACGAGTGCATCGCTTGCGGCGCTTGCGCCAGCGACTGCCCTGTTGACGCCATCTCTGAGGGCGACGGCAAGTACGTAATCGACGGCGATACCTGCATCAGCTGCGGCGCTTGCGCCGGCACCTGCCCCGTAGGCGCTCCTGTCGAGGGCTGATTGGCATTGCCAAACAAGAAAAGCGGAGTCTGGGAAGGGGGCTTTCCCTTTTGCAGGCTCTCTTTTTGTATACAGGAAGGGGGTGCGCCATGGAACCGCGCTGGGAAACCCTGGCCCCGGGCTGCCGGGTGCAGGTGACAAAAGAGCACAGCTTTAATACAGACACCCTGCTGCTGGCAGATTTTTCCAAGCCAAACCCCGGGGAGTCCTGCGCAGACTTTGGCACAGGCTGCGGAGCCATCCCCCTTTTGTGGGCCGCCCGGGGAAAGCCCGGGGCTGTGCGGGCCATAGAGCTGCAAAAAGAGGCGGCGGCCCTTGCGGCGGCTTCGGTCCAGGCCAGCGGGCTTTCCGGCGTCATCACGGTTCTACAAGGGGATGTGCGGCAGATAAAGTCCCTCCTGCCCCACGAAAGCCTGGACTTGGTGGCCTGCAACCCGCCCTACCAGGCAGCGGGCACAGGCCTTTTAAGCCCCAGCCCGGCCCGGGCCTTGGCTCGGGTGGGCAGCACCCTCTCTTTGGAAGAGCTGGGACGCTCCGCGAAATTTGCCCTGCGGTATGGGGGCAGGCTCTGCGTCTGCCTGCGTGTGCAGCGCCTGGCCCAGGCAATTCTGGCCTTCGGGCAGATGGGCCTGGAGCCAAAGCGCCTGCGCCTTGTGCAGCAGCGCCTGGACAAAGCCCCTTACCTGTTCCTGCTGGAGTGCCGCAAGGGCGGGAAGCCCGGCCTGGAGATGCAGCCTGCCCTGCTGCTGGAACATCCCGCCGGCGCCCCCTCCCCAGAGCTTTTGGGGATATACGGGGACTACCGCACAACATAAATCATGTAAGAAGGACAAGCATACTTGCACTGGTTATTGTGATACAAGAAAAATTCCCTGCATGGTTTTAGGGTCAACCCCTTTTTTCAAAAGGGGTTGCAGGGTATGGGACAGAGTCCCATGAACTTAGGAGGGCGGCACATGCTGGAAAAAGGCGCGCTATACATAGTGGGCACACCTATTGGGAACCTGGGGGACTTCTCCCCCCGGGCCAGGGAGGTGCTGGGGGCAGCGGACTTCATCGCGGCGGAGGATACCCGGGTAACCCGGGGGCTGCTCACCCATTTCGACATCCACAAGCCCCTCATCAGCTATTTCGAGCACAACAAGCTGGACAGGGGGGCGCAAATCCTGTCCCGGCTAAAGGGGGGCGAAACCTGCGCCCTGGTTTCCGACGCAGGCATGCCTGCCATCTCCGATCCCGGGGAAGCCCTGGTGGCCTCCTGCGCCCGGGAGGGCCTGCCCGTATACGTGGTGCCCGGGCCAACGGCGGTGATTTCCGCCCTGGCTGTCAGCGGCCTGCCCACCGGGCGCTTCACCTTTGAGGGCTTTCTAAGCGTCAATAAGCGCAGCCGCCGGGAGCACCTGCTGGCAGTGGAAAAGGAGGAGCGCACCATGGTTTTCTATGAAGCCCCTCATAAGCTGCGCAAAACCCTCTCCGACTTCTCTAAAACCTTTGGGCCGGACAGGCCCATAGCTGTGGTGCGGGAGCTTACGAAAATCCACGAGGAGGTGTGGCGCACCACCTTAGGGGAAGCCGCCGCCCGTTACCGGGAGCAGGAGCCGCGGGGAGAGTATGTGCTGGTTATCAAGGGGGCCTCCCCCGCTCCCCAGGAGGAAAGCGGCCCCTCCCTGGAGGAAGCTGCCGCCCTGGCCCGGGCGCAGATGGAAAAAGGCCTTTCCCCCAGCGCCGCCGCCAAGGAGGCCGCCAAAGCCACTGGCCTGCGCAAAGGGGATATCTACCGGATGATAGCCGAAGAAAAAGGAGAGGGGGAAAGCCTGTGAAGCCTGCATACGTTATCTGGGACTGGAACGGCACCCTGCTGGACGATGCCCAAACCTGCGTGGACACCATGAACGCCATGCTCAGCAGACGGGGCCTGCCCCTTCTCACCATGGCCCGCTACCGGGAGGTTTTCACCTTCCCCGTGGAAGACTATTACCGCGCCGTCGGCTTCGATTTCGCAAAGGAGCCTTTCCCTCTGCTGGCGGAGGAATATATCCGCCCCTATAACCAGGCCGCCGCTGCCTGCGGCCTGTGCCCCGGCGCAGAGGAAGCCCTGGAGCGGCTTAAGGCCTGGGGCGTGGGACAGGCTGTGGCCTCTGCCTCCCATCAGGAGGCCCTGGAGGAGCAGGTAAAAGCCCTGGGCATTGAGGGTTATTTTGACGCTCTCCTGGGCATCCAGGACGCGCTGGGTGCCGGGAAGGCCGGGGTGGCCCAAAGATACCTCCAGGCCCGCTCCCTTGCCCCCGGGCAGGTGTGGTGCGTGGGGGACACCCTCCACGACTGGGAGGTGGCGGCAAAGATGGGCTGCCGCTGTGTGCTGGTGGCCCAGGGCCACCAGAGCGTCAGGCGGCTTGCCCAGTGCCCCGCCCCTGTCCTGCCCTCCCTTCTCGACCTGCCCGCCTTTTTCCAAAGCCAGGAAAACCCATAAAGGAGGAACCCATTATGATAAAGCTGGGTGTATGCACAGGAGTTGAAAACGCCAAAGCCCTGGCCCAAGCCGGCTTTGATTACATCGAAACCAGCCTCAGCGCCGTTGCCGCCATGTCCGAGGAGGACTTCCAGCAGGCCGAGAAAACCCTTCTGGAATCGGGCCTTTCCTGTGAGGCCATGAACGTGATGATGCCAGGGGAAATCCCCCTTACAGGCCCCCAGGCAGATGTATCCCGGGCCGGGGAATATCTCTCTCGGGCCTTCAGCCGTGTCCGAAAGCTGGGTGCAAAGGTTATTGTCTTTGGATCCGGGGCCAGCCGCCGGGTGCCGGAAAACTTTCCCCATGAAAAAGCCTTCCGGCAGCTAGGGGATTTCCTCACCCTGGCAGACGGCCTTGCCAGGGAAAACGGCCTGCGCATTGCCATAGAGCCTCTGCGCCGGCAGGAGTGCAACATCCTCCATTTTGTCTCGGAAGCCCTTATCCTGGCCTCCCTGCTCCAGCTTCCCCATGTAGGCGTGCTGGGGGATACCTACCACATGGCCGCTGGAAACGAGTCCTTTTCCTCCCTTGCAGAGGCAGGGGAACTGCTGTGGCATGTCCACATGGCAAGGCCCCAGAACCGGGCCTATCCCAGCAGGCAAGACCCGCAGCAGGATCGGGAGGCTTATGCCGCCCTCTTTTCCACCCTGCGGGTCATGGGCTATGAGGGCCGGGTAAGCGTGGAAGGCCAGTGCGCAAACTTCCTGCCCGACGCCAAAGAAAGCTTCGCTTTGCTTAACAGCCTGCGGGCCTGATGTATAGTGATTTTCAAGTGTGTTTACTATATCTCCCCTCCATAAGACAATAAAGCAAAAACAGCATGTGTTATAAAACGCACATGCTGTTTTTGCTGTTTCATGAAGCCAGAAGCGACCTTTACGCCTCCTCTGCAGGGGCGTAAGATTCCATCTCCGTAAGCTGCTTCCAAATCATGTTTACTTCCTCTGTGCAGCTAAAATAGGTGCTGGTGAGAAGGTTTGTGGCAATGCCCAGCTTTTCCGCGTACACATTGATGTTTTTCCAGTCTGCCCGCTCATAGCTGATGGCCAGGTCATACAGCGCGCCGCAGCGGCCCTCGTGGCGCAGCAAAGCGTCCTTAATCTCCTCTGCCACAGGCACAGTAGAAAGGATTTCCTCCAAAGGAGCGGCAATGAGGTAATCCAGGGTGGAGAACATGCCCATCAGGTAAGCGTCTGTGCGGCTGATAGGCATATTCTTTGCATAGCGCATCAGCTCGCTGCAGAAGCTGGCCCGCATAAAGGAAAGCTTCAGGAATTCCTCTGAATCCGGGTCAATTTCGTTTTCCGCGTTGCTGGCGCTCAAAAGGTAAATCCACTGTTTAAGCTGCCCAATGCCCAGCGTCATAATGGCCTGCCGGATAGTGGTAACCCGGCTGGTGGAGAAATAGGCTGTGTTCGCCACCCGCAGCAGGCCATAGGTCAGCGTGGCGTCTGTGGCGATAATCTGCTCTATCTCCTCCATATCCGGCTCTTCCTGCACCACAGCCACCATCAGCCGGAAGAAGTTGCTCTGGAGATACCCGCTGGTGTGGGCCTTGGTGGCAAGCTTCTGGGCCACATAAGAGCCTTGCATAGCATCCACGCCCATGGAAACGGCTTTGTTATAAATCTCCTCTGTTTCCACCTGGGTGGCAATGCACTGCTTGTTCATGCTGTGGGCCATCTCAATAATGTTGCGCAAAGAAGCGTCAGCAGTTGTCTCAAAGTTCAACTTGATGTAATCAATCTCCCCCATCAGCGCCATGTACCGGGGAGAAAAGCGGAACTCGTTCACCGCGATTTTATACCCATCCCTGGCGAACTGCTGCACAAAGCGCATGGCAAAGGGGTGGATAATCACGCTGTCATCTATCTGGATGACAAGGCTTTCCTTCCCAAAAAGCCGGGGGGCCTTGCGCATCAGAAGGTTTGTGGTAAATGTCATGAAGTGGACCGGGCCTTTTAGGGAGCGCTCCACGTTTTGCAGCAAAAAGTTATATACCGTATCCGCCGCGGCAAAGTCATTTGTAGCCTCCTCATTGCCATATGCCTGGTTCTCGCCATGATACAGTATCTCATAGCCTATCACCTGGCTGCCCGCATTTTTAATAGGCTGCCGCACAATATATTTTTCTCTCATAGAGCCTCCTCATATCAGGCGTTTTCTCTAAAAAACCGGCCTGCTTCTCCCCGGCAGTGTCAGGCTGTCTCGCCCTGCGCCGCCTTTTCCTGGAGAAGGCCGTCCATAACGGAAACCAACCGCCCAATTTCAGGCTTGGTAAGCTGCTCGTTTGCCCCCAGCTCTTCGCCCTTAATACGCATTTCCTCGCTTATCAGGGAGGAGAAGATGATCACCGGGATATGCTTTAACTCCGGATCATCCTTCACAAGCTTTGTCAGCCTGTGTCCGTCCATCTGGGGCATTTCAATATCTGTCACAATGAGGGACACATCGTTGTCAATGGTGCCATGGCGCTTGCTTTCCAGCAAATGCTCCCACAGCTCCCTGCCGTTGGGGAACATGCTCAGGTGGGTGTAGCCCGCCTTTGTCAGGGCGTCCCGGATCATGCGGGAAAGGAGGATGGAATCCTCCGCTATGTAAATGGGCTGAAGGTTCCGCTCCCGGGGGCCCATCTCGTCAATTTCGCTTATCTGGATGGAGGTTTCCGGGGCAATCTCCGCCACAATTTTCTCAAAGTCCAGGATAGTCACCAAATCCCCGCCGCACTGGGCAATACCTGTGGCCACCCCGTCGTCGCCGCCGCTGATGGTCTTATCCGGCTTCTGGATTTCCGTCCAGGAAATGCGGTTAATGCCCACCACCGTGTGCACCCGGAAAGCCAGGGTCATTTTATTGAACCCGGTTACAATAAACAAATCCTTTTCCTTTGGCTCGCATTCCTCCACGCCCAGGTACTTAGGCAGGTTTATCACCGTAATCACCGCGTCCCGGGGCTTGAAAATCCCCTCCACCGCCATATGGGTGTGGGGCATGAATTTTACCGGCGCAGAGATCATGATTTCCGTCACCTTCGCCACGTTGATGCCGTAAAGCACCCCGTCAATGGTGAACTCCATAATCTCTATTTCGTTGGTACCAGATTCCAGCAGGATTTCATCATTCATGATGGCCGCCATTACACTCGCTCCCTTTCTTCTCCTGAGTCAAATCACATAGTCCGCCTTGCCATAGCTGCGCACCGTCACCTTCCCCGTACCCGGGTCAAAGGAGATGGTCCGGGCTGTAGTGCCCCCCAAATCTTCTGCCAGCAGGGGTATTTTCTCAGCCCGCAAAATCATATGTACGCTGTCGGCGTTGCGCTTGCCGATATTCCCCAGGGCGCTCCCCTGGGCTGTTTCAAACATTTTCGCGCCCCCGGCAACCTTTGCCACAATGTTTGCCCGCCGGGCGCCCCTTGCTTCCATCTGTTTCAGGGTTTCCCGTATGCCTGTGTCCGCGTATTTCATGGTATTCTTCCGCCCCGCCTCCATATTGATAGGCAGCATAATATGGATGAGCGCGGAAAGCTTTGTCCGCTTGTCTTGCAGGCAGATGCCGATACAGGATCCCAACGCGTATGTTATAAGCTCCTCTCCATACTGCGCCATTTTCATGTCGGCTATCTTCACCACCAGCTTTTGTCCGTTAGCCATTTGTCACGCCCAACTTACGCAAAAGATAATTGAGGCCCCGAATCTCCGGGGAAAGCAGCAGCCTGCAGGGGAGCTCATAATCATCACAGGTAAAATTGCCGCCAATGGTCATCAGGTAGTCTGTCTGCCCGCCATATTCCGCCATGGGCACTGCCAGAATAGCCCCTTGCATGTCCACGGTGAGGCTGGGCACGGTCAGTTCCATGGTTACGCCGGACAGCCCGGACAGGGCGTTGATGAAGGTGGAAATCATGATGTTCCCCACCTCTACCAGGGCAGAGCGCTGCAGTTCGTCCAGATGCTCGAACTCCTCCACCTTGTTGTCAAGCATACATTCCAGCACCATGTTTACAAACTCCAGGGGCAGCACGGAAAGCATAATGCCCCCAATGTCCCCGCCAATGCGCACCAGCACCCCGGCCGTCACATTCTCCGGGCCGCCTATCCAGTCGATAGCCTCGTTATACTCCATAATGCGCACCTCCGGCATGGTAATGCGCACCCGCCGGTTCAAAAGCCCGGAAAGGGCTGTGGCCGCGTTGCCCGTGCCAATGCTTCCCACTTCCCGCAGGGTATCCATTTCCATGCTGCCCAAGTAGTCATAATTCTTAATTTCCATATGGTTCCTCCTCTCAGAGGCCCGCATTCCCAGCCCCGCAGGAGAACGCCGTCCTGCCCGTTCTGTTCAGGCATTCCAGCCTTTCCTGTCTGGCTTTTCCGCCCGCCAGGCGCCATGCCAGCCTCGATTTTTTCCTCTTTTTTAGCGCAGGCCGTTTACTGTGGTTTCGATTTCATCCGAGGTCTGGATCATTTTCAGCGCATAGCTGAAAGAGCGCTGGGACTCGATAACCTTCACCATCTCATGGGCCAAATCTGTGTTGGAGCGCTCCAGATAGCCCTTCACCAGCTTTCCCTGCCCCATCTGGAGCTGCCCGTTTTTCTCTACAGGCACAAAACGGTTGCGCCCCACATGCAGCATTCCGTTGGTGTTCACAAAGTCGAAAATGCCAATGGGCAGTTCGCTCTTCACGTTCTCCTCTGTCAGCTCAATCAGCCTGCCGTCCCGGCCCATGACAAAGCGCCCGTCGCCGTCTGACAGATACCATTTTGCTTCCTGGGTGGGTTCCCCGGTGTCCGGATCCACCGCCCCCTCCACATAAAATTCGGCCTTGGTAAAGGAGCCGTCCCGGGTGTAGCTGTACTCCCCGCTGGCAGGATCCCACAAAGCGAAAAAGCCGTGGCCCTCAATGGCGTAATCCAAATCAAGCCCTGTGTCCGCAAAGCCTGTGCTGCCGAAGTCTGTGTCCGCGCCCACCATATAGGTGCCGGTGCCCCGGGGCAGCTCGTCGGCCTGCGCCCCGGCAATGAAATCATACATCAGCGCCGCGAAGGAAGGCTTCTTGGCCTTGAAGCCATAGTTGTTCACATTGGCAATGTTGTTGCCATGGACATTCAGCCGCTCCTGCTGCTGCCAGGCCCCCACCGCCGCTGTATAGAAGGATTGGTTCATCGTTTCATGCCCTCTTTCCCTGTGTTTATAGAACCGCGCTCATTGCCCGGCGGTTTTACTGCAGCCGGCCCACATCTGTGGTGGCGTGGGTCATCACCTGATCATACATTTTGGTGAGCTGCGCCGCGCTCTGGTAGGCCCGCTGGGTAGACATCATTTTCACCATCTGCTGCACCATGCCCACGTTGGAGCGTTCCACCATGCCATGAAGCACCCTGGCTGTGCCAAGCTGGGGTTCCCCCCCGCCCACAAACAGGCCCCGCTCGTTTTTGGTCAGCTCCCCGTTGTCCGCAAACTCGTAAACGCCGATCTGCCCTAAGAAGCCGCCGTTTTCCGTGTAAATCCTGCCGTAATCGTCGGCACGCACCTTGTCTGTCACCAGCAGGATTTCCTCCCGGTTAATGTCCAGCACCCGCCCAAAGCCCGGCAGGGTGAGATACCCCTCGTCATCCAGGGTGAAGTTGCCGGCCCGGCTGTACGCAATGCCGTCCCCCGTCTGAATGGCGAAAAAGCCCTCCCCCTCTATGCCGAAATCCAAAGGCATGCCTGTTTCATCAAAGGCGCCCTGGGTGTAATCGGTATAAAGCTGGCTGGGCACAGTGGCATAGCTGATGCCGCCGATATCCGTATAGATTTTCTCCTTGTTGCCTACGCGGCTCCACATCACCTCATCAAAGGTCTGCCCTGTAAAGCAGTCCTCCTTAAAGCCGGAAGTGGCCACGTTTGCCATGTTGTTGGAAATGACATCCAGGTTTTTGCCATGGGTAATCATCCCGGACGCCAGGTTGTAAAAGCCTTTGAACATTTCCTTTTCCTCCCGAAAAAGATTTCTGAAATTGGTTTGGGGGGTAAGTCCGCCCCTGCCGCAGCCTTACCCGCTGCGCATATAGTCCTCCATCAGCACCTTCAGCTTCTGCACAGCCCTGGCGTGTATCTGGGACACCCGGGGCGCGCTGATTTCCAGCACTGTGGCAATATCCTTCATTTTCAGGTTCCGCTCATAATAAAGGGACAGAACAAGCTGTTCGTTGGTCTTCAGGGTGCTGACAGCTTTTGCCAGAGTGTTCACCAGCTCTTCCCCCATCAGCGCCTGCTCGGGGTGCCCCCCGCTTTCCGGATCCGCGGCGGCCTCCCAACTGTCATTGCCCTCGAAAACCTCGTCTAAAGACAGGATGTTGTGCAGGGAGGCGTTTGCCATGGCCTCCCGGTATTCCTCTATAGTAATGCCCAGCTTTTCCGCCACTTCGCTGTCGCTGGGCATTTTCCCCGTCTGGTTATACATTTCCGTTACAGCCTTGTCAATGCGCTGGGCGCGCTGCCGCACTGTGCGGGGCACCCAGTCCTGCTGCCGGGCCAGGTCTACAATCATCCCCCGGATGCGCTTTGCCACATACATTTCAAAGCGCCCCTTCTCCGGGTCAAATTTATCCACCGCGTCGGCCAGCACAATCAGGCCTTCGTTGATGATGTCGTCCAGTTGCGTGAAGCTGCAGAACACGCCTCGTATCTGTAGGGCTATGCTGCGTATCAGCCCCGTATACCGTAAGGCGATTTCCCATTTCAAATCCTGATCCCGGGTTTCCCCGTACAGGGCGAAAAGCTCCTCGGTGGTCATTTCCTCATAAGGCTTCCGGGCGGAATCCGTCATGTGCCCACCGCCCTTCGCACGTTTGCCCCCTGCTGCATGGTCACGTTGCCGATAGACTGGATCTGCACTGTGCCCACAATCTCACTGAAGGAAAGCACGTAGAGGTTGTTGAAATACTGGGACAAAAGCCGGCTGAGATAAATGCGTATCACCTGGCTGGTAAGCAGGATGGGCGACTGGTTCAAATCGCCAAACTTGGGAATGTGCTCCGCAAGCTGGGTGATAACGGTCTGTATCAGTTCCGGCTCCATTGCCAAATAGATGCCATGGTCGTTTTTCACCAGGGAAGCCACAATCTTCCGCTCCACCTCTGCGTCCAGGGTCATGGCCCTAAGCTGCCCGTCCTCGCAGAAACGCCGGGTGATGGTGCGGCTCAAGGCACTGCGCACGCTCTCCGTAATAATATCCGGATCCCGGGTGGTGTTCATGGCGTCCACCATGGTTTCCAGGATGGTTTCCATGTCCCGGATGGGCACGCCCTCCATCAGGAGGTTCCGCAGCACCTTTTCCAGCATGGCATAGGAAACCACTGCCGGGCAGGCCTCCTCCACCAGCTCCGGGGATGTATTCTTCAGGTTCTCCACAAGCTGGATCGTCTCCGAACGGGTAAGCAGCTCGTGGGCATGGCGCCTGATGGTTTCGGAAAGGTGGGTCAGCATAACGGACAGGGGGTCGATAACCGTATAGCCGTAAATCTCCGCCATTTCCTTGTTCTCCGGCAGAATCCACCGGGAGGGGATGCCGTAGGCCGGCTCCACTGTCTCAATGCCGTCAATTTCGCCCAGGGGCTTGGCAGGCTCCAAAGCCAGGTAGTAGTCCACCAGGATTTCGCCCTTTGCCACTTCCTCGCCCTTCACGCGCACCACATACTGGTTGGTGCCGATAATAGAGCTGTCATGCATACGCACGGTGGGCACCACGAAGCCCATTTCCTGGGCATACTGCCGCCGGAAGATAACCACCCGGTTAATCAGCTTGCCGCCGCTGCTTTCATCCACCAGGGGGATAAGGCTGTAGCCCACCTCCAGCTCAATCGGCTCCACAGAAAGCAGGGAGTACACGTTGCTGATATCCTTATAATAGTCAGACTCCGCAGGCGCGGCCTCCGGGACCTGCTCCAGGGCGGCAGCCTCCTCGGCCTCCTGCTCCTGCACCTGCTTGGCCCTGCCGCCGCGGCTGATCATGAAGCCCATGGCGAAGATAACGCTGGCCACTATCACCAGGGGGACAGTGGGGGTGTTGGGGATAACCGCCAGGAACACCAGCGCCGCTGCCGCCGTCATCAGCGCCCGGGGCTGGGCCTTGAACTGTCCCAGCACGTCGCTGTTCAGGCTGCCGTCGGAAACAGAGCGGGTGACAATCATGCCGGTGGCGGTGGAGATCATCAGGGCGGGAAGCTGGGAAACCAGGCCGTCGCCAATGGTGGCGGTGGAGTAAATAGAGGCCACTGTCCCAATGTCCTGGCCGCCCTGCACCACGCCGATAAGAATGCCGCCGATAAGGTTTATCAGGGTAATGATAAGGGACATCACCGCGTCGCCCTTGACGATTTTCGTAGCGCCGTCCATAGCGCCGTAAAAGTCGGATTCCTTCTGGATTTTTGAGCGGCGCATACGGGCTTCCTGCTCGTCGATTACGCCGGTGTTCAAATCCGCGTCAATGGCCATCTGCTTGCCAGGCATGGCGTCCAGGGTGAAGCGGGCGGCAACCTCGGCCACGCGCTCCGCGCCCTTGGTGATAACGATAAACTGCACCAGCACAATTATAAAGAATATGATGAAGCCAATTACAATGTTGCCGCTGGTGATAAGCTGCCCAAACGCAGCAATAACCTGTCCCGCGTTGCCCCCGTTTGACAGAATCAGCCGGGTGGAGGAAACGTTCATGCCTAGGCGGAACAGGGTGGTGATGAGCAGCAGGGAGGGGAAAATGGAAAATTCCAGGGCCTCCGATATATTCATGGTGATAAGAAGGATTATCACGGAAAGGGCTATGTTGATGACCAGAAGGACATCCAGCATAAAGGTGGGCAGGGGCAAAATCAGGAACAGCACCACTACCACCACAAACAGGGAAACCGCGTTGTCCAGTATCCGCTTCATGGGCATCCTCCCTTCCTTTTTCTGGACTTGCTTAAAGGGTACAGCCTATTATATCATAAACTCCCGGATAAATAAAGACTATCCTGCGGCATTGCGGGAAGAAATATCTGCCATGCCGTCAAAATGCATAAAAAACGCGCCTGCAAGCCTGTTCCCTATAAAACCTGCCTTTGCGAGGCGGTGAAAAACCTGCTGTTTTTCTGCAAAAAACTGCTGGTTTTTGGGAAAAAACGGTAGTTTTGTAAACATTTTGTCATTTCTGAAACCATTTTGTCACCTTTTGTGCTGCCAGAGATTTGGCAGAAATGCACAAAGGTAAAAGGCCTTTTATCCGGGCAGCTTGTTTGCCAGTTTAAACACATACACCAGCACTTCCGCCACCGGCCCGTACAGCGCCGGCGGGATCTCCTGGTAAAGCTCCGCGGTGTCATAAAGCGCGTGGGCCAGGGGGACGTTTTCGATGGTGGGGATTTCGCACTCCTCGGCTTTCTGCACAATGCGCATGGCCAGCTCATCCTGGCCCTTAGCCAGCACCTTGGGAGCAGCGTCCTGCCCCGGCTTATAGGCCAGGGCAATGGCGTAATGGGTGGGGTTGCGGATAATGACATCGGCCTGGGGCACCTGCTGCATCATACGGGCCTGGGCCATCTTCCGCTGGATCTCCTTAATCTTCCCCTTTACCTGGGGGTCGCCTTCGGTCTGTTTATATTCTTCTTTTATTTCCTGTTTGGACATTTTCATTTTCCGCTCGTGATCCCACCACTGGTAGAGGAAGTCAAAGCCTGCCAGAGCGGCGAAGGCCAAAATTACCTTCAAAAGCATGAAGAAAATGGCTTCCAGCAAGTAGCCGCAGGCTTCCGGCAGGGCGGTGTAGAGGAAATTGCCGGAAACCCGCACCAGTTCTTCCACGCTGGTGTAAATCAGGTACAGCAGGATGCTGATTTTCAAAAGGCCCTTCAGGGCCTCCACGATGCTGCGCAGGGAAAAAATCCGCTTGATGCCCTGGGCCGGGCTTATGCGGTTGAACTTGGGTTTCAAAAGCTCCCCAGTGACCAGGAGCCGGGTTTGGGCAAAGGTGGCTGACACCGCCATCAATACGGTGATTGCCAGCATCAGTCCGGCGGTCTGCACGAAAATGATGGCGCCCTGCACCACAATCTCCCCCAGGAATTCTTCTATGGCTGCGCCTTCCGCCATCAGGCCCAGATAGGAATAAGTATAGCGGAACATGCCTTGCAGCTTCTCCACATAGGTGGGGAACAGCACCCGGATCATCATGACGCTGCCTATGAGGGTTGCCACTGCTATCACGTCCTGCACCAGCAGCACGTTGCCCTTTTTCCGTTCGTCGCGCCTTCGTTTCGGCGTGGCCTTTTCGGTTTTGTCTCCCACAGTGTCCCCCCTTTGCGCTTCCCCGCTTTTGCGGCGTGCTTGCCTGCCCCCGTGCCCCCCTCAAAAACCTTTCGTTTTGGGAAATGGTTTTTTTTATGGATCCCTCTCGGTTTTGGAGGGGCTGGGGCTACCCGCCGGCGATTTGGGACACAGCCTTCTCCAGCTCTGAAAGCATGGTGGTTTCCATTGCCAGGATGTATTCGCTGAAGGTGGAAAGCAGGAAGAACAGGATGACGGTGCCTACCAGCACTTTTAACTCAATGTTAATCGCAAACACGTTTATCTGGGGGATGACCTTCATCAGCACCCCCATGCCTATCTGGCCCATAAACTCTGCCGCCAGGATGGGCATACAAAGCTTCACCCCCATCAGGGCGCAGTCTGCAAAAATTTCCACCACCCGCTCCGCCGTGGCCTCCCCAAAAGCTGCCGCCCCAAAGGGCACCAGGTTTCCGGAGGAGATCATCAGCCGCAAAAGGGTGTAATGCCCATTAGCGGCAATGAACAGGAGCATGGCATAGATATTCAGCAGGTTTGCCGAGGGGGTCATGTTCCCCTGAAAGCCGGGATCATAGGTGGCGGCCATGGCAAGGCCCATCTGTTCGTCCATAACCGTACCGGCCAGGGCTGGGATAAAGAAAAACATCTGCATGATCATGCCTACCATGAAGCCCAGGCCCAGCTCCAGCAGAATTTTTACCATCAGCTCCAGCAGGGTGCCGGGGGTTGTCACAACGCCTGTATAGGCATAGCTTACCGACACGCTTAAAAGCATAATAAACCCGGCCTTGAAATACCGGGGGATATTAGACCGGCTGAACAAGGGGGTAAACAGCACAAAGCCCGACATGCGGGCTGTGATATAGATGAACAGGGTTAAGCTGTCCCAATTTAACAGATTGTCTAAATTGTCCATAGGTTATGCCCGGATCAGTTCCAGCAGTTCCCTGGCATATTCCTGGAGGTTTCCCAGCATCCAGTCCCCGCCGATAACCAGGAACAGCCCCACCACCACCAGCTTTAAAATGAAGGAGATGGTCTGTTCATGGATTTGAGTGACGGCCTGTATGATGGCGGTGAGCACGCCCACTGCCATGCTCAGCAGCAGCATTGGCCCTGCCAGCCGGATGACAACACCGATGCCGTCCCGGAATACGTCTACAACTTGCGTGGTCCCCATACTGCCACCTGCCTTTCTCTATCTGCCTCAGCGGAATGTCTGCACCAGGGATGAAAACACCAGTTCCCAGCCGTTCAGTGTGATGAACAGCAGGAGCTTGAAGGGCGTGGAAATCATAGAAGGCGGCAGCATGACCATGCCCATGGACATAAGGGTGGAAGCCACGATGATGTCGATGAGCAGGAAGGGGATATAGAGGTAAAAGCCGATTTCAAAAGCCCTTTTCAGCTCTGAGGTGGCAAAGGAGGGCACGATAATCCGCAGGGGCAATTCCCTTGCCTCCTCCTCTGTATCCGGCTTGCTGATGCCCGCCATCCCGCAGTACATATCCAGGGAGGATGGCTCTGTCTGCCGCAGCATAAATTCCTTTAGAGGGGCTTTCGCCCGGTCGAAAAATTCCTCCTGGGTGATTTCCTCGTTGATGTATGGCTCGTAAGCCTCTGCCTGCACCTGGGAAAGCACCGGGCCCATGGTAAACAGGGTTAAGAACAGGGCAAGGCCCACCAGCACCATGTTGGGCGGCGTCTGCTGGGTGCCCATGGCGTTTCGCAGGAACGACAGGGAAATCACATATCTGGTGAAGGATGTACACATGATCACCAGGGAGGGCAGAAGGGTGATAATCGTAGTTAAAAGGATGATGTCCAGCACCTGCACGCTGTCACCGTTGATGTTTACAAGATTGTTCAGGCTGTCAAGGCCGCTGTCCAAACGCTGTCACCATCCTTTCGTCATTTTTTTGAGGGAAAGCTCCCTTTCAGTATCTGGGCAAAGCTGGGAGCGCTGTCCCCGCCCGGGGGCTGGCCCTCCAGCCACTGTTTTGCTTCCTCCTGGGAAAGCTCTGTCAGCACCTGGATGCTCCCGCCTGTCACGCCTAAAAGCAGGCAGCGGCTGTGTACACGCACCAGCACCAGGCGTTCATTTTTGCCCACGTTCCGCTGCCACAACAGGGCCATGTTTTCATGGGCTTTTTCTCCTGACCGGGGAAATCCGGGCAGGCCCGGCAGGCCCCGGCGGGCGATAAGGCGCGTACACCAATAGGCCAGCACCAGCACCACCCCTATGGTCAGCAGCATGCCTAAGAGCGATAAAACTCCCTGGGGCATGGTTCCTTACGGCTCCCCGACGATGGAGGAAACCGTCTTCATAATGCGATCCGGCTTAAAGGGCTTTACGATAAAGTCCTTGGCCCCGGACTGGATGGCTTCGATAACCATGGCTTCCTGGCCCATGGCAGAGCACATAACCACGTTGCAGGCGGGGTTCTTGGCCTTCATAGCCTTCAAGGCCTCCAGGCCGTCCATGTTGGGCATGGTGATGTCCATGATTACCAGGTCGGGGGAAAGCTCCGTGAACTTTTCTACGGCGTCGGCCCCGTCCACAGCCTCGTGGAGGTCAGTATACCCATTTTTGCTCAGGGTATCCTTGATAACCTTGCGCATGAATGCAGCGTCGTCAACTAATAAGATCTTTGCCATTGTAGTTCTCCTCTTTTCTTAGTTTGGTTCGTATCTGGCGCTCATTTTAACTGAGCCACGTCCTCCAGATCGGGTTTTTTGAGTATTTCTGTCACCCGGATGCCGAAGTTGTCATCGACTACCACCACATCGCCCCGGGCAATACACTTGCCGTTGACAAACAGGTCTACCTGATCCCCTGCCAGCTTATCCAGCACTACCAGGGAGCCTTTGGCAAAAGCCAGGATTTCCTGTACCCGCCGCCGTGTGCGGCCTATTTCCACCGTGACCTCCAGGGGCACGTTCATAATCAAATCCAGGTTTTCTGCCTGCTCCTGGCTTAACTCCTGGCCATTTTCCAACCTGGGCATTTTCGGCTGCTGGGTGGGAATGACCTTGGGATCTGCCGGCTGGGGAGCCGGGGGAGCGGGCCAGCCATAGTAGGGCGGGGGATAGTATCCCGGGTACCCGGGATATCCGCCCTGCTGCCCTTCCTGCCCCGGGTAGGGCGGGTAATAGGGCGGGGGCGCCATGCCTTCGGGAGGCATGGCCGCGGGAGGAACAGGCGCGGGGGCCGCAGGGGCCGGGGCTGCGGGAGCCGGGGCCGGGGCGGCAGCAGGCGCGCCTCCTGCCAGCATTTTCTCGATTTCCTCCTGGCTCATCACGCCGCCAGAGGACGGGGCGGGAGCCGGGGCCGGCGCGGCGGCAGGCG
>NZ_QWLE01000234.1:0-722 GCF_009917365.1 Neglectibacter sp. X4
ATTTTTTTTATATTGCTCAATTAGTGCACTATTTTCATTTATCAATTCAAGTTGCTTTTCATCATCAAACATCTTTATTTCCTCAATCCATTCAGGTATAGATTTTTTACTTTCAATTAAGCCAATACCTTGTAAAAAAGCTTGTATATCTTTTTCAGTTTCTAAATTTAATGTTGTGAAAATAAGTTTTCCATCTCTTATCGTAGTTGCTTTTTTACTCCTGTCGGACTTTGTTAATATGTTTTTTGCATCTACCCCATTAAAATAAAAGTCCGCTTCAATCATATGGTTTTCAAAATTAGTCTTAGTCCGTTCATAAAACAAGTCGTGCCATTGTAATCTACTTGATAATGCTTTTAGAATTAATCTCAGTTCTTCTATCATATCTTTTAAAACGCAACTAGCTAGGGGTTCTTCATTCCAAAAATTATACAAAAATTTGATATTCTGTGGTAGAACTACAATAACTTGTGCGCTAGTGCAGTTCTCTATAATTTTATTTATACTTATAAAGTCATTTTGCGCCTTTACTCTGTCCGTATTATTCCCTCTATTTTGCCATATATTTTTATCGTTTAAAAGAATAATATCTATGTCATATGCATCAAAAGATTGTGGTCGGCTAAGACCGGAAATTTCCATTTTAAGCTCTGTCTTCGCTTCAGTTTTCAAATCAAATCTCCCTGCATAGTTCACAATCTGTATCTTCATTGAAACTTTCT
>NZ_QWLE01000235.1:0-722 GCF_009917365.1 Neglectibacter sp. X4
TGCTAAAGGATGATTCTCTCCGACGACTGCAACCACCGGGTCTTCATAAAATTCCGTCACTTCCATCTTTTTCTTTGCAGGAAGGACTACAAAGCCACAATCTACTTCACCTGAGCAAATCATTTCCTCCAGTCTATCATAATCGTCACAGCATTTCATCTCGACCTCTACTCCCGGATAGTGCTTCTGATACTCTTTTACCATGGCAGGCAGCCAATTAGTATGAACACTGCTGAAGCTCCCAATTCGCAGCAACCCAGAACTCAAATTCTTTATCTCATGGACCTTGTTCATCAGAAGGTTTTCACAATTGCATACACTGCGAATATATGGTAGCAGCAGTTTTCCTTCTGCGGTAAGCACTGTACCTCCATAATTGCGAACAAACAACTCTACACCAAGTTCTTCCTCCAAAGAATTAATCAGATAGCTGACACCGGTTTGTGTGTAGCCTAAACTCTCAGCTGCCTTTTTCAAACTGCCCATTTCTACTACAGCTAAAGCCGCTTCATATTTCGGATTCGGCATGTTCGTCCTCCTTTCTCCCCACAAGCAAAAGAGGGGGGGTATAAGTTTTTCTTCAAATTCAGTGAACAATTTCTCGTTTTACATTTACCCTATTTTCGATTATACTATTCTCGAAGAACAAGTGCAAGAGAAAATCCAAGCTCTCTATGTGCTTTAATCGTCATAGCAAGTCAAACACTTCTGTCATGTTTTAC
>NZ_QWLE01000236.1:0-719 GCF_009917365.1 Neglectibacter sp. X4
CAAATGAACAACAGTATAGAAATCTTCACGCCTTCGTGATATACTTTTTATACAGGAACAAATTAGAAGTTGCGGAGGTGTCTTATGAAACGAGAATTAGGAATTGCCAGATGTGGTCTTGCGTGTTGCTTATGCACAGAAAATGCTGATTGTAATGGATGTGGCTCAAACGGTTGTCCAGATAATGATGTTTGTGAGAATAAAAAATGTTCGATTGCAAAAGGACTGACACATTGTTATAAGTGCGAAGAAAATTGCAAGAAAGGATTATTAGGCAAAATCAAACCCTACACATTTACTTTATTTGCTAAAAAATATGGAGAAGAAAAACTTTTGGACTGTTTAGAGAGAAATGAGAAAAATGGAGTTGTGTATCATCGAAATGGCATAAACGGAGATTATGATGATTTTGATGATGTAGAGCAGTTAATGAATTTTATCTTGACGGGAGTGAGATAACTCCCAGTTTATATATCAAATCCTCTGACATCTGATTTTCAGTGAAAGGACACTGCTACCCGAAATCAAGATTGCCGCACGAAGTGTATTTTTTGACGAGACAGGCAAACGAGTACGCACCAAAAATGAAATCATGGGCGAGGACGGTAAAATCCGTAATGGTTGTACCGTTATCAAATTGTAACGACCCTGTTTAAGCTTTTGCCTATAAAAAACTAAGAGGGACAAGGTAGGGTTGCTACTTTGTCCCTTATTTTGCA
>NZ_QWLE01000237.1:0-711 GCF_009917365.1 Neglectibacter sp. X4
CTGCCGGGGATGAGCCCCGCTGGGACTTCGCTCTTTTTCATGGGCGTGGCTAACGCGTTTTTCTCGCAATTCCGGCAGCTGTAGGCCGTCTGGACGTGCTCCACTACCTTATACTGCGCCGGGACATACCGCAGTTCCCTCCGAATAACCTCGTGGCCGCAGGCATGCATCTTCCCGCCGCATACCGGGCAAACCTGTTCTCCCTCTGGCAGCTCGTGAACAATTTGCTCTGTTGGCAGCTTAGAAAAGTCCAGTTCCCGTTTCCCAGCCTGCTTTTTCCTCTTGTATACGATCTGCTCTAAATCAGGCTCTGCTGCCTTAGGGTCTGCCAGCGTTTCCGGCTCATTGAACAGCGAGGTCTGTTCCTCCAGTTCTACGCTCTTTTCGCTGGACGGCCCAAACTGTTTGGATTGCAGCAGCTTGAACTGCCCTTTGAACCAATCCACCTGCTTGCGCAACTCCGCTATTTCTTTGTCCTTCTCGCTGACGATTTCCTGCCACTGCGCGGCGCTTTTCTCTGTATTTTTCATACCTTGATTATACCAAAAACAAGAAAAACTGCAATAGAAAAAGCCCATTTTACCTGGGCTTTTTCTCCTTGCATGGCACAATTGACCGGCTTTTTAAATACTCAAATTCTTTCTCCGTTATTTCCAATACCTTTCCTGCTTCAGCTGGCGGCCAAGGGTAGCTCCCGCTCTGGGCACGGCG
>NZ_QWLE01000238.1:0-708 GCF_009917365.1 Neglectibacter sp. X4
TTCTGGTAGTCTGGGTGCTCCCGGCAATAGCGTTCATAGCAGTTGATGTTGTAGAAGATTTCGTTGAAATCTTCCTCGGTGTGCTTTTTCTCCCGGAGCAGCTCTGTGTTAAACTGCAAAATCCTGGCCCGGTGCATGTCCGCATCCCGCTCGTCGTCGGCCTGGATGTGCTTTTCCAGCCGGGTTTCTACCTTGCCCAGCTTGTCCAGCACGTCTCCGTTGACCGCCCTGCCCACCCACCGGGCAGCAGCCGACCAGGGATTTATTTTCACAGGGGCAATCTGCACCAGGGTCAGCAGCAGGAATACGCACCCGCCGCCCCAGGCAAAAATCTGGCTTAACTGCATGGCACCACCTCCTTTCCCGCAAAATAAATACCCGGCCTTGTTCTTGACAAAGCCGGGGTATATGGTATAATAATGATAAAGAGGGCGCTGCTACATGGCGGTTAGCCCTTACCTTAAACTAACAAAAATGTTAGCCGTTCGGGTACCAGCCGAGCGGCTAACACGCTTTTGGGGCTAAGTAAACCAGCAGCAAAGCTGCCAACACTAGGCACACTGCGAAACGCAGCAGCTTTTGTCCCATATCGTGCCACCTCCCTTCGTGTAAAACTCCGGGAAATGTATCACCCCCTCTCATACGGGGATGAACTAACCGCCTTTTATGTATACAGCGTCCTCCGGCGCAAATGTGCGCCTGCCCCTC
>NZ_QWLE01000239.1:0-706 GCF_009917365.1 Neglectibacter sp. X4
TGTCATACTTTCCGGGCCTTTTAAGGGACGAAACTTTTCTTTCAGAAAGTGGGGAGGGGGTGGAACTCCTCGTAAGTGTGTTCGATACCACTTCACTTTGTTAAATTGCCAATTTTTCCCAGTGTAGAGCCGTTTGTGGGCACTTCCACCCCCCTGCGCTTTACTTCCGGGGGGTGTTCCGGGGGTCAGGCTCTTAAAAGCAAAAAACAAGCCCTTTAAGCGGCGTTTGTATGCGGTCGCTTAAAGGGCTGCTGTTATTTTCTTAAAAACCGCTTAAACCGCGCCAATGCTGGATTTGTGCGGTTTCTTAAAAGGTTTCTTGTGTGTCCTTAAACGCTCCTAAAAGGTGAATTTGAACAGTTGACGGCTTTGCGCCGCACAGGCCGTTTTTGGGCCGAAAACGGGCAAAAAAATTTTGTAATCCCATTTTGCGAGATTGCAAAATTTTCAGCAGTGTGAAAGCGGTTTTCCGCGAAAAAACCTAGTATTTAAGCCGTTTCCCGGGGTTTTCCACATTTTTTCATGTTGAAAAGTAGGCCCGTCCTGGGTTTTGCAGGTCACTTGAAAACTTACACAAATAACGCGAATGTGAAAACTAAATATCCCTGTCCATAAACGTTTGGGTATACAAAAGCTGGCAATGGGGTTCTAGATAGTGTCTACACAAGGTAGAGGAATTGTGATAGAATGGAAGCATCAAAAAAAA
>NZ_QWLE01000240.1:0-706 GCF_009917365.1 Neglectibacter sp. X4
TCTGCCCTTGCCATGGGCGGAAATATTCGTGTCGGTCTTGAAGATAATGTTTATTATAATGCGGGACAGTTGGCAGAATCCAATGAACAGTTTGTGGCTCGTGTGAAACGGCTTGCGGAGGAAATGGGCAAGTCCGTCGCAACCCCAGATGAAGCCAGAGAAATTCTGGGTCTTGGAAAATAAGTAAGAAATTGTCTGTGTTGTCCTTTCGCAACGGAGGTGCCGCTTTGCAACAGAAAAAGCCTGTGATAGAGAAAAGGCGGGCGGGACATCCTTTGATGGAAAAAGAGCAATTTCAGGGCAAGAGAGTTTTTTTGAGCCCTGGTTAAAACTTTGGCACAACCTTTGCGATACAATATAGCATCAAGAATTAAAATTTCTCTTTTGGTGTCGGAGGAAAAATTGCTACACCAAAAAATATAAGATGAAAAGGAGAACTTATTATGTCAGAAATCGCTGTAAGACACACGCGCGAAGAGTGCTTCGCTCATACAAATGATTGGAAAAAACCTTATGATGGAAGTATCTTTGATATGTTTAGAGATGGCTCATTTGAACTGATTGATCTTTCAAACCCGTTTGGCAGAGGTAATCCGCTCTGGCCGTCCAACGGAGATTTTCATATTGACAGAGTACAGCATATGCCGATGCACTACAGATTACTACAGACTTTCAATGATTTTCATATGCACAATTCTACTCATGC
>NZ_QWLE01000241.1:0-704 GCF_009917365.1 Neglectibacter sp. X4
ACACACAGAAGGAACCTCTCTTTTTCACCCGGCGGGCGATGAAGAAGAAAGATTTTGCAGACCTCTGGGAAAATAGAGAGAAGACTTATGAAGACGTGGCGCATATTTTGGCGCTCAATGACAGACGGCATAAGCTAAGAGAGCTGATAAACAAAAAGCAGGCAGACCTTGCAGCCTTGCGCCCATGGCTGGTATATGACCTGCCTCTTGAACAGCGGGCGACGACAAATACGAGAATTAATCTGGGGATGCTTCCTGCTGCGGCTGATGTGGAAAGTCTGCGGCAGAGAGTTTATGACGGCAGAGAGGCAGTATTCTTAAAGGAAATCAATCGTGATAAGGATTTGATTTATCTGGCTGTTGTCACCATGAATGAAAATGATGAAGAAGTGCTGAATATCTTGAAACAGCACGGTTATACACCGGTTCCCTTCGAGGATTTTTCAGGAACTGCAGAGGAAAATCTCAGGCGAATTGCTGAAGAGATTGTGGCAGATGAAGGAGAATGCTCCCGCATAGAAGAGGAAATCACAAAACTTTGTCCGCTGAAAGAATCTGTCGAGGCCGTTTACGATCGACTTATTGTGGAACGTGATAAAGAAAAGGTAAAGGAGAAGCTCCTCAATACCAAACGTACTTTTACACTGGAAGGATGGGTACCGGAGTCCTGTCAGGAAGCGGCAGCTAAGACGCTGGAAAAACAC
>NZ_QWLE01000242.1:0-699 GCF_009917365.1 Neglectibacter sp. X4
AGGAGTAATCATCTCCCAACTCATTACCAAAATTTTCCAATGTCGCTTTTGGTGTCGGATCAGCACTAACTACAATTTTTATGATATTGGAAATAGCAGTATTTTCCTTATTTTTTTCATTGGTAAACTGACAATAGTAGTAAGTTGTACCGATTTCTTCTGTAGATGGTGTATATTCCCTATCCTGTGCTCCTTCAATAGCAGTCGCACCTTCTGTAGAATTGATACTGTTCTTGTACCACTGATAACGCACTGCTCCGCTTGCGCTGGCTTTCGCTGTCAGCGCTGCCGCTTTATTTCCCTGGATGTAATCCGCAGATTTTGGCTGTTCTACAACGGTAGGCACATCCGTTTCAGGCTCTTTTTCATAACAAATCTGATAGATTGTTTCTGCATAGCGGTCAGAGGAAACTGTAATTTCTACATTCATGCGGCCGGATTCATCCCACTTTACAGGAATTTCACTTTCCTCTCCATTTGAAACTTCTATTCCATTTGCTTTAATCATGTATGACTTATTGTACCCAGTTGCTTTAATCTTAGTCGTTTCCGCATCCTTGTCAATATACGTATGATACTGCGTTTCATCCTGATTGAAGGCTTTATCCATTATACCTTCTACCGCCAGTTCTTTCAGGGTAGCATTAAGATTTGCTTTTATACTGTACTGCGCAACGATCCCCATGCTTCCCTTATAAC
>NZ_QWLE01000243.1:0-698 GCF_009917365.1 Neglectibacter sp. X4
AAGCTCGTTTTGCTGAACCTGCCCTATATCCTGATGGGGCTGTTTTCCACCAACTTCGGGGAGGCGTGGCGGATGGCCCAGGGCGCGGACGCTTCGGAAAAGGTATTGTCTTTGATCTCCGTCCTTCCGGCGGCTCTTGGAAGTTTCTGGCCCAACTTTCACCCGCTGGACCTGCTGGTCGGGCTGTGCTGCGGCGCGGCGCTCCGGCTGGCTGTTTACCTGAAAGGCAAAAACGCCAAGAAGTACCGCCCGAATATCGAGTACGGTTCCGCGAGATGGGGAAATTCCCAGGACATCGCCCCTTATGTCGATCCGGTATTCCAGAACAATGTAATCCTCACCCAGACGGAACGCCTTACCATGAGCAGCCGCCCCAAGGACCCCAAGACCGCCCGCAACAAAAATGTGCTGGTCATCGGCGGTTCCGGCTCCGGCAAGACCCGCTTCTGGCTCAAGCCCAACCTGATGCAGCTCCATAGCTCGTATGTGGTTACTGATCCGAAAGGCACAATCCTGGTCGAATGTGGAAAGCTGCTCCAACGGGGCGCGCCGAAGCTGGATAAGGACGGAAAGCCCATGAAGGACAAGAACGGCAAAACCATCTATGAGCCGTACCGGATCAAGGTGCTGAATACCATCAACTTCAAAAAATCCATGAAATACAATCCTTTCGCCTATATCCACAGCGAAAAGGACAT
>NZ_QWLE01000026.1:0-1729 GCF_009917365.1 Neglectibacter sp. X4
GGCTCGGTCGGTTCGCACATGTGTGCCACTGGCACACGCTCGCCCCCCTCTCATACGGGGATGAACTAACCGCCTTTTATGTATACAGCGTCCTCCAGCGCAAATCCGCGCCTGCCCCTCTTTCGGAGGGGCATTTTTTATTATAGCTGTGCTGTTGGATTTTGTCAAACCTCAGCTCAGGCCCAGGCCCACAGCCCGCACAGATATTTCCCCGGTGGCAGACCAGGCCTCTATGGTGATATGGAGCCGCACGGCCCACTGTTCAGCAGACTTGTGCTGGTTCTGGAACTGCCAGGTTTCCCCTTTCTCATAGGCCTCTGTGCAGTCCTCCCACACAGGAAGGGCGTCGTCACCGTTGTTGCAGGCCAGGATCCTCACCTGCGCCTGGGGGTCTATGGACGCGGACAGCAGGGGGAACACATACCGGGGCCGCTGGGTACGCCGGGCGGGCAGGGTCTTAAACTCCAGGATATCCCCGGTGCGCAGGGGCACAATGCCGGAATAGGCGGCATAGCTGCTGCCAGCCTGATCCGTAGCGCTCACCCTGGCATACAAGTCTGCGTTTAAGGGCAGGCCTGCAATGGGCAGGCGAAACAGGGCGCCCGCGTCATCTTCCCCCGCAGCCTGGGCGGGCTGCCAGCCTGTGCCGTCCCACTTTTCCAGCCCCTCTGTAAAGCGCGACACCCCGGAAGAAAAAGAGGGATCCGGGGTCACCTCCGCCTGGAAAAACTGCATATCCCCTTCCGCGTCGGCGGCAGGCAGGAACTCCAGATAAAAGCCGGTTTTCACCCGCTGGCCTGCCTGGGGCGAGGAAATCCGGGGCGCGTCGGGCCGCTGGTTAAACACCAGCACAAAGCAGCCGTCCTTATCCTGCATATTGGATACAGTCAATTCCCCAGGCAGGCACCCCATGGGAAGGACGCCCGCCTGCCCATAGTAAGGCGGCTCGCTGGTATACGTGTTGCTGCTTGCCTGGTAGACGGCGGCAGTGTTGACGCTGGCCCGCAGCCAGAACCGCCAGGGGGTTTCGCTGTCCGCGGGCTTTGAGGAGGAAGCGTTCGCGGCCAGGCCTTCCGGCGTGAAGCACCGCTCCCGGTTCCAGGCGTTCTGGAAGATGGCAAGGGGCGCCCCTTCCTCTGCCGGCAGGTTCCCCAGCCCCAGCTCTGTGGGGGAGGGCAGGCAGAGCCTGTCCCGCAGCAGCTCCGTCTGATTTGCTCCGGTACCCAGGTCGGCAGTTACCGCCACCGGCAGCAGGGCCGACCGGAAGGAGGGCGACAGGCCATGCATAAACCCAGCCTCCCCGTCATAGGCGTTGCCGTAAGGGGCGTAGGCATTGGCCCCTGCGGGCGGATTGTCTGAAACGTGCTGGGGCATATACCACTGGCCCGGTCCTGCGGCGCTGCACAGCCACTGGCGGATGTTGGAGTAGCCATACCGGGGATTGCCGTTTGGCAGGCCCGACTCGGCCCCGTCAAAGGGCTTTGCGCACAAAAGGCGCTGGGACAGGATGGTTACGGATCCGGCGGGATGGCCCTCATGGTTTATGCCCGCCACCTGCCAGATAATGGGACTGCCCAGATATCTGCTGTCCGGGTCTTTTATTTTGTCAAAGACGGACAGTTCCTTCAGGGAAACCGTACCCCGCTGGGCCGCAGGGCGCCAGCTCCCATCCTCCCCCCGGCCCTCCCGCAGGGGCGTTTCCGGGCCGAGAATGAAGCAGGGCCGCACA
>NZ_QWLE01000027.1:0-42617 GCF_009917365.1 Neglectibacter sp. X4
TCTGGCATACAAGTCTGCGTTTAAGGGCAGGCCTGCAATGGGCAGGCGAAACAGGGCGCCAGCTCCCATCCTCCCCCCGGCCCTCCCGCAGGGGCGTTTCCGGGCCGAGAATGAAGCAGGGCCGCACAATATGGGATACGGCGGCAGAGCTGGTATAATTGCCCAGTGCCCCATTGGCTTTTACGAAGTGTTTCCGCCATCCGGAGCTGTAATACATGGTGCGGGTGAACCAGTCCGCCGGTTCCCCGTCCACACGGCAGATGCGCCGCTGGGCCGCCCCGGCCCCAGTGAAGAAAGCAAGGGCAGCGCCGTCCTTCGGACGTTTCTTCTATTTGTGGAGCCTGCGGCTCCACTTTTGCCCCTCCATTAGCTGTTTGGGTTTGATTTTACCGCTGATTATCACTAAAAGAAAGTGCCGGAATACACAAAAGGGACGGCACGGTCACCGCAAACAGCGGCGCAGGGATTGGTGGCGGTGGGTATAGTTCCACATATGGATGCCGAAAAAACAACTTGACTTCTCATCATCATGGGACAATCTCTCGTATAATGCCGTAATCTTCTTTGTTTTGTTCATAGCGAACTCCCTTCCGGCGGCTGGCTCGTTTGTGGTACGTCCATTGGGACGGCACCGCCTGCCAGGGTTTCTCGCTGAATCAAGCGCAGTATTTTGTCATTCATGGTTTCTGTGGCGGTATCGCTGAAATGGATACGCACCTTGTATGTTGTCGAGCCGATACGCCGGTATAAAGTAACAATATTATTCCTCAGATTATCTATAAGCATACCTCCTTCACTTGTATCAATTCCTAAAAGCGACAGATTTTGGGCTTTACCACAAACGAGTCATCCGCTACACTATATTGGGTGGAATCTCACTTCCACCTTTTATAGCGTATATATTTTGTACGATCCAACGGCAAAATCTTCGCCGCCTGCAGTGCGTTCACATTAGAGGCAGCGTCGCGCGGGGCGGCGCTGGAAAAATCCAGCTTCCCTGCGTTCGTACTTTAGGCAGAAGCTGAAAAAAAGCACCCGGGAAGCCTTCCCAGGTGCTTTGTATGCGTTTATCCCTGCCGGGATTTTGTCTGCCCAGTGGTTTTGGTGAGGAGGGCCAGCAGGGTGGCTTTTTCTTCCTCCTGCAGGCCGGCAGTAATTTCCTTGCCCCACTGGCCCAGATAGGAACGGATTTCCGGGGCCAGGGCCTTGCCTTTTTCGGTGAGGTACAGGTTATTCTGGCGACGGTCTGCCTGATCCGTTTCCCGGCGCAGATATCCTAAAAGCTCCAGCTTTTTTGTGTGGCGGGCCACATTGCATTTATTGATGTACATATGGTTGGCGATGCTGTCCTGGCTGGCGCCAGGATGCCGGTCTACGTGAAGCAAAATCATGTACATGGCCCCGGAAAAGCCATAGTCCCGCAGGCGCTCCCCCATAAACTTGCTGCGGCTGCGCTGCAAAAAGGTAAGGGCACGGCCGAATTCCCGGACAAATGTATCCTGGCGTGCCGTCCTTTTCCCTGCTTCGTCCATGCCACCCCTCCTCAGCACTTTATAAATTCATATGTACATTATAATCCCCCCGGGATGAAAAAGTCAAAGAATTTTCTGTAAAGATTTTGTGATGCAAAGCTAGGAAAGAAACGCCAGAGTCTGTCTTAAAACTCCGGAAAACTGTCTTTTTGTCCAGTGACAAACGGTTTCTGTGTTAAAAATCCTCGAAAGGCGACAGCCTTTCTTGCGGTTTTCGCCTTGAAACCGTCCGCCCTGAACAAAAATCCTGGCATTCCTCTGGTTTTAAAACAGACTCTAGTCGCTCACCAGCTCCTTGACAGACACCCTGCCAATGGATTTTATAACCGCGAACGTCCCCAAAAACATACAGCCCGGCAGCAAAACAAGGCAGAACACTATTCCAGCCGGGGAAATTGCAAAGGGGAAATCTGCCAGCCCCAGCAGCCGGGTATATGGGGACAGCAGGCCGGGGACAACCCACACTCCCAGCAGGATCCCCAGGCCGTTTCCTGCAAAAGCGGCCAGGCAGTTGCGCCCTGCATACACACGCAGAATCTGCCGCGGCGTCATCCCGATGACTTTTAGAGAACCTATCAGGCGCTGCTCGCGCCGGATGAGCAGGGAAGTCAGGCTGATTGTTATCAAGACTGTCACTGCCAGCAAAACAGTTACAACCGTGCCAACAGCCGGGGCCAGTATGCCGGAGATATTCTCCCCGTTGGATTTGGAGGGGATGAAGGAAAAGTCCCCGCCATACCGCTCAGCCAGTTCCTCCGCATATTCCCACTTGTCCACGCCGTTTTCCAGGACAAGCATATAATCCCCAAAGCCATCTTCATGCTCCATAAAACCGTCCAGATCTTCTGTGCCCATCCGGATTATGTTCCCAAAATTAGAGAGCGTTTGGAACACCCCTGTAATAACGAGTTTCCGTTTCTGGCCGCCTGCCACCAGTTCTATGCTTCCGCCGGGTTCCAGCCCGTATGCCTTTGCCAGCGCCAGGCCAACACCTGCTTCGCCCTCTCCCTGAGGCCGCCTGCCATAGAGGGAGCGGTCTTTTATGGCGTCCTTCCAGGGAAGCTGGTAAACCTCTACAGGAATGCTTTGCCAGGCATCCCCATTGCCGGGTTTATACTGGGCTGTCACCTTGTTCGCGCCGTAGGTGTAATCCACCTGGGGATCCTCCCGCAATTCCTCCACAATGCTGCTTACCGGCCTGCCTGCCTGTGATGTAACATATATGTCCGTCTTGATAAAGCCCCAAACCTCTGGTTCCTGGTCAATGTTCTGCACCGCATACAAACCGCCCAGGCAGATAACAGTTAAACACCCCAATATCAGGGATACGCCAGCCATAAATCCATACCGCAGCTTTTTCTCCCGCATCCCTCTGAAGGCATAGCACAGCGCAAAAGAGCGCCTGCCGCGATAGCGGGTGTTTCGCGCCTCCTTGCGGTTCTGCCCTTTTGCCTGCCATGCACCTGTCCGTACCGCAGAGGATGCATTCAGCCCCTGCACCTTAAAAACGGAGCAAAGGCAAACCGCCATGACGGCAGCCAGCACCAGAAGCCCCGCCAGGGCTGGAAACCGGCCTGTTCCCCCAAAGGAAACAGCGTATAGCCCCACATCCCTTAAAATTTTTGTGATGACCCCTTTGCTCAGCCAGCCGCCACAAAAGCTCCCCAGCGCGGCGCCTGTCAGGCCGATGACGCCGTAGCAGGCGGCATACATCCCTATAATCTGCCCTCCGGTTAAGCCCAGCGACTTATAAATGCCGATGTTCCGCACATCTTCTTCCATATCGCTTTGGATTAGAAACAGCGTCAGCGCAATAACCGTCCCAGCCAGGATAACGCTTACAAAGCATAGCAGCGTCCCGATCATCTGGTAAGGCCATGTATACCCGCTTTTAATGCGGTCGTAGGTGTACAGGGCATCCCCCAGCGGCACCTGGAAATACGCCTCCGCGTCCCGGATAAAAGCCTGTTCAGCCTGGGGGCTGTACGCCTGGAACTGAAGCTCCAGATAGCTTGCCGCGCTGTTCTCAGCCAGGGGGAACCCTGCCAACTGCCCGGGGCCGCACCACATGCGGTAAATATTTGTGCTGCCGCCGCCAAAAACGGGATCTGTTACAATGGCTGCCACGCGCACAGTCACAGCCTTGTCCGCAAATTGCAGCACCAGGCTGTCCCCCGCCGCCAGATGGAGGACATGGGCAATTTTTGTTGTCACCCAGACTTCCCCCCTGCCGGGGAATTTTAGTTTTCCACCGTCCAGGCTTTTAGGGGACAGCATATGGTCCTCTGCCTCCTGGGGAAGCTCTAACAGGATGCCGTTGCTCAGCCTGACACCCTCCCGCTCCAGGTAATCCACTGTTTTTGTGTTGCTTGTGATTTGATAAGCGCCCTCCTGCCAGGCATCCAGATATTGCCGGACTTTATCCACCGGGACAGCCTCCCGGCTCCACAGGCAGCACAACTGCGGCCCGTCCATTTCCCGGTAGGCCTCATCGAACAGCCCGTCCAGATCCATCACCATGGTAAGCGCGTTTCCCAGCAAGGCCGCTGTGAGAAGGATACAAACCCCCAGCAGCAGGTTCGGGAGCTTCCGCCTTTTCAGCTTTGCCAGCGCGCACATGAGAATCGTCCGCAACGTCACCACCCCCTCTGCTGGAGAAAGGCTGACAGCGCTTCCTCCCGGCCTTTGCCTTCCGGCAGCTTCAGTTCCCCTGCTGCGCGGCCGTCCTGGATGTACAGGATGCGCTTCCCCTTGGCAGCCACCTTTATATCATGGGTCACCAGGATAATGGTCTGCCCGTTTTCGTTCAGCTTCCCCAGCAATTCCATCACTGCCTCCGACTGGGCCGAGTTCAGGCTGCCGGTAGGCTCGTCACACAGCAGGAGCGGCGGTTTGTTAATCACTGCCCGCAGGATAGCGGCCCGCTGCTGCTGGCCGCCAGACAATTGGGAGGGGTATTTGCGGACGTGATCCCGCAGCCCAAACTGCCCGCACAGCTCCAGTATGGACTCTTTCCCAGCCTCTTTCCGCTTCTTCCGCAGCAGCACAGGCAGCAGAATATTTTCATAAACCGTAAGATCCGGCACCAGGCAATGCTGCTGGAAAACAATGCCGATATTTTCCCGCCGGAACACAGTTCGGGCAGGTTCGCCCATGCGGCTGAGTTCTGCCTGCCTGCCGTCCCGGGCATACTGTATGGTGCCGCTGTCAGCCTGGTCTATGCCGGCGATTAAGTGCAGCAGGCTTGTTTTCCCGGAGCCGGAGGCCCCCATAATGACAAGGAAATCCCCCTGGTCTGCCAGCAGATCCACCTGATCCACAGCCTTGCTCTCAACTGAACCTTCCCGGTATTTTTTCACCAAACCCTTCGCTTCCAATAACGTTCCCATTTTTTATTCCCCCTTTCTGAAATTCCCCCGCTCCAGCCTGAAAGACAGGATGACGTAAGCCGTTTTGAGAACAGCGGTATACAGCAGGGCCGGCAGCACCTGGGCCAGGCTTGGCCCTGCAATGCCTGGGCCGTCTGTGTAATTGAGCAGCGAAAACAACCCCAGCAGTGCCAGCAGGCTTCCCAGGGAAAGGGTTAAGGCCCCGGCGTATTTCACAGCCTGCTTGGCAAGGCCCAGTTCCTTTTCGGAAAGCCTTCTTCCCGGAAGGCACATTTTCCAGGCGTTCCGATAATCATGGAACCATCCGGTGATGGACAGGATGGCAAGTTTCAGCCCCAGCAGATAGAGCAGGGTGGGCAGGTCGATTAAATCCGTAACCCGCCCTGTCCGCAGGGAAAACAGGAATAGATACAGCAGAGCCGCGGCAACAAGCAAAACGCCGGCGGCTGTGCCAATAGTCCGGCTTCGCCCCCGCTTGTCAATTTCATTCAGCTCACCGACCAGATCCACCAGGTTGTGCTGGGCCTTCTGTGCGTATTCCTCAGGAGAAAGGCCGTCAGCTAAAAACGCCTCCCCTGCCAAAAGCTCGTTTATGTCTGTTTTCAGCACAGAGCTGAGTTCCGGGAGCATAGCGGCATCCGGCAGGCGGACGCCTGTTTCCCATTTAGATACAGTTTTGTCGGTCACATGCAGCGGCTCTGCCAACTGCTTCTGGGTCAGCCCCAGCTTCCTCCTTCGTTCTGCAATAAACCGGCCTATTTTTTCCTGATCCATTGTCTTTCCCTCCTTGCAGGCTGCGTTTACAGTATAGCGCGCTTGGCAGGCTCAGGCAATCCCCAAAGGGGAGAATTGCTCTCCAGGCGGGAGAATCTGTCTGTCATCTGTTCTTAAAGCTGGAAAGAACACGCCCTTTTTGCGCCCCTTTTGCCCAAAAGCCGCGGATGTTGCAAACTGTCACACGCATGCGACCCGCCGTCACGCATTTGCTGGTATAATTTCTACTAAACAGCAAGGTGGTACTGAACATGATATTTCTTTTCCCTTCCAGGCTCAAAGAGCTTCGCCAGTCCATGAATCTCCACCAGGAAGCGCTGGCCAGTTTGTTAAGCGTAGACAGAAGCACCATCTCCTCTTACGAAAGCGATATGCGGCAGCCTCCGTTAGGCACGCTTATGCGGATCGCAGACGTATTTGGCGTAAGTACAGATTATCTGCTGGGAAGGACAAAGCAGCTTTCCTTTGATGAATTTGACCTGGACGGGGAAGACATTGCGGCTCTCCGCAGGATGGCCTTCGCGCTTTCCGAAAAAAACAAGCGGATTCATCAGATGCAGGAACACTAAGGAGGTTATATAATGCCCCAGGATAACAGGGAACCATTCGGAAAGATGTATCAAAGCGCGGAAGATGGCGGGACGGTATTCATCCCGGCCAGGCCGAGGGCCGGCTTGGGCGATCAAGCCAGGATATTAAGGGTATGTGCTTATTGCCGCGTATCTACAGGCAACGACGAGCAGCTTTCTTCCTTTGAGCTCCAGCAGGCGCACTATAAGCAGCTAGCCAAGGACAAGCCTAACTGGGATTTAAAGCATATTTATGCAGACGCGGGCATTTCGGGCACTTCCCTGAAAAACCGCGACGCCTTCAACGCAATGATTGCCGCCTGCGAAAACGGGGAATATGATCTGATTGTGACAAAGCAGGTTTCCCGCTTTGCCAGGAACCTGGTAGACTGCATCTCCCTCATCCGGAAGCTCAAGAACCTTGAACCGCCTGTTGGCGTGCTTTTTGAAACAGACAACCTGAACACGCTGGACAAAGACTCAGAATTCATACTGGCCTTTCTCGCCTCTTTCGCACAGGAAGAATCGATTAAAAAGCGGGAAGCCATGATCTGGTCGCTGGCACAGCGCTTCAAAGACCGCAGGCTGCTGACGCCCCCCTTGCTTGGATATGACCGGCAAAGGGATGCTGCCGGCAGCTATATCAAATACGCCCCCCTGATAGTCAATGAAGCCGAGGCCAGGGTCGTCCGCTTTATTTTCGATGCGTATTTATACGGCTGGACGCAGGCAGATATCGCGGCCTTCCTGACAGGCATTGACTGCCGGACAAAAACCGGAAGCACGAAATGGAACAGCAGCTCCATCGGGTATATCCTTTCAAACGAACGCTATTGCGGGGATGTCCTGACCTGGAAAACCTTCACCTCAGACTTGTTCGAGCACAGGCGCAAAAAGAACAGGCAGGACATGGATCAATACTGCTATAAGGGGCAGCATGAAGCCATCATACCCCGGGAAAAGTTTGAGATGGTGCAGGCGCTCCTTCAAAACAGGAAACACCATATCCGGGGCGCCTTCCCCTGCCTTCACGTTATTGACGGCGGGGTATTCCGCGGCTTTGTCCCTATCAACCACCATTGGATCAATGAAGATCCAAGGCTTTACTATGATTCGTCCAACAGCGTGGATCAGAAGGCCGGGAAGATGCGGTTTGCGAAAAGTTCCTTCTCCGCGTTTGACCTGAAGGGCTACCAGGTGGTGCGGAACCAGTTTACGCAGGCCCGCTATGAAGGCCCGGCGGTGACAATATCCAACAACCGGATCACATTCAACCTGTTTTGCATGCGGAAATTTGCAGACGCGGGCTATGCCCAGCTGCTTTTGCACCCTTCGGAACGGAAGCTGGCCATAAGGCCCTGCCAGGAAAGCGCCATGCACAGCATCCCTTGGCGTTCCGGCGCGGCAAAATCCTTGTACGCTAAAACCTTGTGCTGCCGGCACTTTGGCGCCGCCCTCTTCCGCATTATGGAGTGGGATCCGGATTTCCTTTACAGGGTGCGCGGGACATGGATACAGCGCGGGGAGGAGCAGATTATCATTTATAATCTGGAACATGCCGTATCTGCCGTCCTCCTGCCGCAAATGCGCGAAGCCCCTGGCCGGGAAACGCGGGCGGAGTGCTTCCCGGAACCATGGGAGGACAGCTTTGGGGAGGAGTTTTACGACCACATTATGGGAAACGAAGCCTTTTACATGGCGCGGGGCACGGCCTGGCAGGCGGGCAGGCCCAGCGTCCTGGCTCCAGGGATTGGGCAGTATGTCCCGCAAACCGGCGGGGAGTTTCAGAAAATGATGGAAACATTGAGAAGAAAGGCGGCTTCCGGCGATGGCGGATAAGCAACTGGAGGATATTTTCTCAAAGGCAAAGCCCATTGAGGAAGGAACGGAAACGGTAGCAGACCTGGCTGGGTACCAGGTCACAAAGGCAGAGCTTTTTTCCCATACCCGCGAGCCTGCCATCACGATTTGGCCTGCCCGCATCCGGTTCAATATGGCCTGCCTGCGGCGGTTCCCCGGCATCACCCACATACAGATTTTGATACATCCGGGGCAAAAAAGGCTGATCATCCGCCCCTGCCTTCCGGATGCGCCGGACTCCCTGCGATGGGCCAAAGGGAGTGAGAAGGAACGCGCAAGCCGCGACATGCTGTGCAGGATATTCGCGGCAAAGGTTTTCGATCTGATGGGCTGGGACGGGGAATACCGCTATAAAGTGATGGGGAACCCGGCCGTCTATCAGAATGAAATGCTGTTCCTGTTCAAGCTGACAGATTTTGAATTATTTGCAGGCGGCAGCCAAAGGCATTCCTACCTTCCGGGGGAATGGAGGGATTATTTCGGGGTTCCGGCAGAACGCCATGAGGACAGCTATAAAATTGATTTGGCAGACGGCTATATTACAACAGAAAGCGTATAGGAGGGAAGGGTTTTGAAAAATACAACGAGAGGAGCGGTGCCAGGCGCACAAGGGCGGATATTGCCCGCCTTTATGCGCAAATTCCGTACCGCATGGCGATTGATATGCCCATGAATCCATTCAGCACCGAGGTAGAGGCAATTTCAATGGACGGCTTCCAGGTTGTCAGCGGGGAGTATTTCTCCCATTTCAACCGCTCTGTCACCCCTTCCTGCACGATTTGGAACGGCGGCATAACCTTTAACAAGGCATCGCTGACAGCGCTGAATAACTGCGAGCGGATACGCGTCGAGATAAACGCCCGGAAAATGTGCCTCCTGGCTGTCCCGGTCACCGCCAAAGACCGGGACGCCATCGTATGGAGGAAAAATGTGAAGGAATACGTGCCCAGGCGGATGGAATCCATCCGGTTTTCCTCCAGGATCTATGAAATGTGGGGCTGGGATCCGGATTTTACCTATCGGGCGCCGGGGCGCTTGGTAACAGTGGACAGCAAGGTGATGCTCCTCTATGATTTCAGCAGCCCGGAGCAGTGGGAGTCGAAAGGAAAAACGCGGTAAAATGAGCGGTATCCATATTTCTTTTTATTTAAAAGCAGGCCGCATCCATGTCTTTTCCCAGTCTCTCCGATGCCTGGGAAACCCCGGGCGGATATGCTTTTTGATTGCCCGGGACGGGCAGACCTTGATGATGCGGCCCCACAAAAGCAGGGACTTCATTTCCCATAAGGTTCCCCGGGAGGTATACGGGGGCGGGCGCCCCTTTGAAGTCTCCAGCCGCAGGCTGTGCCGGGTTTTGTCCGGCATCCATGGCTGGGACTGCAACTGTTCCTACCGCGCGCCCGGCAAAGCCGCAGAAGGTTCAAAGGAAATCTTGTTCTTTCTGGATAAAGCGGATATGCTTTGCGTATAGTTTTGCCCATCTTTGGCCTTTGCCGATGATGCGGAAGGGAAAACGCCTGTCTAAAAGAACAGTTTTTAATAGAATTTCGCGTAAGAAAAGCAGCGGAAAAGCCACCGGCAAGGTGTCCATTTCCGCTGCTTTTTCTCAATCCGCTCTGCTGCATACTGATACCGTATACCCGCCTGCCTGCCGTCTGGTAAGCCGCGAAAGAAAATGGCGCTTACTAATTTTTGCTCATCCTCGGACAATTCGAGTAAGCGCGGAGCGAAGCTTGTCCAACGTCTAAAAGTACATGCCCTTTCGGGCTTTCGATTTCACAAATTATCCATCTGCCGAAAGAAGGCGTTGCCCCAGGCACGCGACCATACACGCAAGCCGCAAATTTTGCGGCGGAAAAAACATCCCAGTCTCCCGCGTCTTGGGTGCAGCGTCACGCTGCCGTCATGCTGCTAGGGAAGCATGTGCAAAAATTCCTCCTCAGAGAGCACGGGGATTCCCATAGCCAGTGCCTTTTCCAGCTTGGATCCTGCTTCCTCCCCCGCCAGCACAAAGCTGGTTTTTTTCGACACAGAGCCTGTCACCCGGCCCCCTTCCCGTTCAATCAGGGCGGAGGCTTCTTTCCGGGAAAGGGTGGGCAGGGTGCCTGTAAGCACAAAGGCCTGCCCGGCAAGGGCGTTCCCGGCAGGGGCCTGGGCCTGGGCTTTCAGGTTCAGCCCCAGGCTTTCCAGCCGGGCCAGGAGGTTCCGGGTGCTTTCATGGGAGAAAAACTCCGCCACAGCCCGGGCCTTCACCTCCCCGAAGCCGTCTATGGCGCTCAGTTCTTCCTCCTGGGCCGCCAGGATGGCCTCCATGGAAGGGTATCTGCCGCAGAGCACCTGTGCGTTTTTCACGCCGATATGGGGGACGCCCAGGGCAAACACCAGCCTGTACAGATCGTTTTGCTTCGATTTCTCCAGCGCTGCCAGCAGGTTCTCCGCGCTCTTCTCCCCAAAGCGCTCCAGCTTCTCCAGCCGACCTGCCTCCAGGGTGTACAGATCCGCCGGGGAGGACACCAGCCCTTCCCCCACAAGCTGCTCTAAAAGGGCAGGACCCAGTCCGTCGATGTCCATGGCGTCCCGGCTGGCAAAGTGGATGAGGTTCCGCAGAAGCTGGGCCGGGCACTGGGGGTTTGTGCAGCGGACAGCCGCCTCCCCTTCTTCCCGGGACACCTGCTCCCCGCAGGAAGGGCACCTGTCCGGCAGCAGGAAGGGGACGCTTTCCGGGGGATTCTCCACCACAGACACCACCTCCGGGATAATCTCCCCGGCCTTGCGCATAATCACCCGGGAACCGATGCGGATATCCTTTTCCGCGATGAAATCCTGGTTGTGGAGGGTGGCCCGGCTGACAGTGGTGCCCGCCAGGGTTACAGGCTCGAAAACGCCTGTAGGGGTCAGCACCCCGGTGCGGCCCACATTCACCTCAATGTCTGTCAGGGTGGTTTCCTTTTCCTCGGGAGGGTATTTAAAGGCCTCTGCCCACCGGGGGAACCGGGCGGTGCTGCCCAGCTCCTCCCGCTGGGCAAAGCTGTCCACCTTGATAACCGCCCCGTCTATGGGGAAGGCAAGCTCCCCCCGCCTGTCCCCCAAATCCCCGATAAACCGGAGGATGTCCTCCATGTCTGTGGCTTTATGGAAAATGGGGCACACAGGAAAGCCCAAAGCCTCCAGCCGCTTGAGGGACTGCTCATGGCCTGAAAGGGTTTCCCCCTGTATCTGCTGGACATTAAAGACGAAAATGGACAGCCCCCGCCCGGCCGTCACCCGGGGATCCTTCTGCCGCAGGGATCCGGCGGCGGCGTTGCGAGGATTTTTAAAAAGCTTTTCCCCCAAAAGCTCCTGGCGCTGGCACAGCTTTTCAAAGTCCCCGTCCGAGAGGAACACCTCCCCCCGCACCTCCATAAAGGGCACAGGCTCTGTGAGGCGCTTGGGGATGCTTTGGATGGTGCGCAGGTTTTCCGTCACGTCCTCCCCTGTCACGCCGTCCCCCCGGGTGGACCCCCGGGTGAACACCCCGTCCACATATTCTAAGGCAACGGAAAGCCCGTCAAATTTCGGTTCCACCACATATTCCACCGGCCCTGCCGTTTCCCGCACCCGGCGGTCAAAATCCAGCAGCTCCTCCTGGGAGAAGGCGTCGTGGAGGCTTTCCAGCGGCACCTGGTGTACCACCGGGGCAAAAGTGTTGTACACCGCCCCGCCTATGCGGTTTGTAGGGGAATCCTCTGTCACAAGCTCGGGAAACGCTGCCTCCAAGTCCTCCAGCCGCCTAAACAGCCCGTCGTATGCAAAGTCGCTTATTTCCGGGTCGTCCTCTGTGTAATACTTCCGGCTGTGATAGCGTATTTCCTCCCGCAGCTTTTCGATCTCCCGCTGCGCGGCTTCCCTGTCCATGGGCTGTTCCCTCCTGTGCTTTTTGATTGATAAATTGATAATATAGAAGTGCTGGCTTATCCATCGGTTCCGGCAGGCTTCTTACCCTAAAAGTTTTCCCGCACAAAATTTTTTCATCCGCATACAATAGCGGGAATCAACATGCACAGCCTGGAAAAGGATCTCTTCAAGCTGTGCGGCTATTATGGAGGTGGCCTATGAGATGGAAAAGACGCCGCAGGCCCCCGGCCCGGCACAAAAGGGCCTTTGGGGCCGTAGGGCTGGCGCTGCTGCTGTGCGCCCTCTGGACACTGTGCTGGGAACGGGGCCTTGCCGCCCTGTCGCCAGAGCTTATTGAGGAAGCGGCCCGGGGCTATGTGCTGGAATGCCTAACGCAGGCGGTAGAGGAGGAAATGGCCGGGGAAGAAAGCCCTTACATACAGGTGGAACGGGACAGCAAAGGCCAGATTACCGCCGCCAGCGCCAATCCACATGCCCTGAACCAGCTAAAAGCCAGGGTGCTGGAACGGCTTTCCCAAAGCCTGAACGGGCGCAGGGAAATAAAGGTGCCCCTGGGCAGCCTGACAGGCATTAGGATCTTAAACGGCAGGGGCTTCTGCGTGCCGGTGCGCATGGCTTTTGAAGGCTCTGCCAACCTCCGCTTTGACACAGAGTTCGCCACCGCCGGGGTAAACCAGAGCCTGCACAGGATTACCATGACTGTAACCGCCTATGCCTATTCCCAATCCCGCCGCTTTGAAGCCAAGGTGGAGGAATCCACCTCCACTGTGCTGGCAGAAACCCTGGTGGTAGGCCCTGTGCCCTCCCTGGCCCTGGCAGGCGGCAAGGGAGGAGGTTAGGGCTTCTCCCCACTTTTCAGCCGCTCCACAAAGGCGGCGCTGGCGGCGTGGTAGGCAGACACATCCGGGTCTGCCAGGATGGTGCCCGCCGCCCCCCGGAGCGTCACATTCAAAGACTGGCACAGCTCCAGGTAAATCTGAGGATCCCACAGGTTCAGCCTGCTTTCGTCCGGCTGGAAGGCGGAAAGGGCCTTGCAGTCCCCCCAGGGGATGAGGGCCTTCTCGAAATCCTTTGCCCCCTGGGGCATGGCTGTGCCGTCTGTATACTGAAGCTTCCCGTCCATCTCCCCGGCAACCTCATGCAGGGCACCCTTGTCCTGGAGGAAAATCATGCACTCATCGCTTATCAGGCTCACCTGTAAATCCAGCAGCGATTCCTCCCGCTGGGCCTGGTCTGTGGTGCCGGGCACAAAGGTGTATGTCTGCAGCTTCACCATCACCCTGCCGTCCCCGTTGCGGTCATCGGCATAGGAGGCGAGCAGCTCCTCCAACTGTTTGCGCCCTGGCTCCGGCATGGTGTAGGAAGTGACCAGCCCTACAATGTAGTCAGGCCCGGACTGCAAAAACAGGGTATACAGCAGCACCCCCAGCACCAGCATCAGCGCCAG
Source organism: Neglectibacter sp. X4 (assembly GCF_009917365.1). Taxonomy (NCBI): domain Bacteria; kingdom Bacillati; phylum Bacillota; class Clostridia; order Eubacteriales; family Oscillospiraceae; genus Neglectibacter; species Neglectibacter sp. X4. The sequence continues at coordinate 13,466 of NZ_QWLE01000027.1, forward strand.
CGCGCCCATCATAAAGGACATGTTCCGGTTCATCCAGTTCTGGCGGCGCTTTTTAGGGGTGTCCGGGGTGTCGTCCCCCTCCCGTATCAGCCTTTCCGGATCGTCCAGGTATAAAAGCTCCTCCGGCAGGCTGGGGTCGTCATAATAGCTTTCTTCTTTCTGCTTTTTCTTCATGGGGATCTTTGCGCGGCAGAGGGATTCTGCCGCCCCTTTCTTGTATTTATCGGGAGAAAAACAGGGTAAAAAGCAAATTGTGAACAAACTGTTAAACGTAGTAAAACCCGGGCAAAAACAGTTGTTTTGAAAGAATTTGTTCCTGAATTGTCACCCATTTGTCATCACTGCAAGCCTTGGAAAAAACGCCGCCTCAGGCCTTGCCGGCTTTTTCAATGGCCTGCTTCAAATCTGCCAAAATGTCCTCCAGGTTTTCGATGCCCACGGAGAGGCGGATGAGGTCGGCAGGCACGCCGGCCTCCTGAAGCTGCTGGTCGGAAAGCTGGCGGTGGGTGGTGCTGGCGGGATGGAGCACGCAGGTGCGCAGGTCTGCCACATGGGTGACAACAGAGGCCAGCTCCAGGCTGTCCATAAATTTCTGGGCCGCTTCCCTGCCGCCCTTGATGCCAAAGGCCACCACGCCGCAGGATCCATGGGGCATATATTTCTGGGCAAGGGCATAATACGGATTGCCCGGCAGGCCGGGATGGTTCACCCAGGAAACGCGGGGATCAGACTGGAGGTATTCCGCCACCTTCTGGGCGTTCTGGCAGTGGCGCTCCATGCGCAGGGCCAGGGTTTCCAGGCCCAGGTTCAAAAGGAAGGCGTTCATGGGCGCGGCCTGGGCGCCCAGATCCCGCATCAGGTGGCAGCGGGCCTTGGCGATATAGGCGGCAGGGCCAAACTGCTTGGTGTACACCACTCCGTGGTAGGATTCATCCGGCTCTGTCAGGGCGGGGAATTTGCCGTTATCCCAATTAAACTTCCCGGAGTCCACAATCACGCCCCCCACCTGTACGGCGTGGCCGTCCATATACTTGGTGGTGGAGTGTACCACAATGTCGGCCCCAAACTCTATAGGCCGGCAGTTGATGGGGGTGGGGAAGGTGTTGTCCACAATCAGGGGCACGCCATGCTCATGGGCGGCCTGGGCGAACAGCTCCAGATCTGTGACCACCAAAGAGGGGTTGGAGAGGGTTTCCGCAAAGACGCAGCGGGTGTTCTCCCGCATGGCGGCCCGCAGCTCTTCCAGGGAAGCGGCGGGGGGCACAAAGGTAACCTCCACCCCCATTTCCTTGATGGTTTTGAAAAACAGGTTGAAGGTGCCGCCATAGATGGCGCTGGAGCAGACCATGTGCTGGCCCGCTGTGCAGATGTTCAGCACAGACAGCAGGGAGGCCGCCTGGCCGGAGGAGGTGATCATGGCCCCCACGCCGCCCTCCAGGGCCGCGATTTTCTGCTCCACGCAGTCGTTGGTGGGGTTGCCCAGACGTGTGTAAAAAAAGCCTTCTGCCTTTAAATCGAAAAGATCCCCCATTTCCTGGGAGCTTTCATAGGTGTAGGTGGTGCTCTGGACAATGGGCACCACCCGGGGCTGCCCGTTTCCCGGCTTATAGCCCGCGTGGATGCAAAGGGTGTCTCTCTGTAAATCTTTCATCTTTCTTCTTCCTTTCCTGATACAAAATGTATAACAAGGGGCGGGGCCGCCCCCTTGAAAACTGTTTGGGCTTATCCGAACCAAAGGGATTTCAGCCAGTTGGCAAGGCCGTCCGCCGCGAACACCACGCAGATGATAACCAGGATAAAGGCCAGGGCAGAAAGGGACTGCACTACCAGCCGCTTTTTGCTGGACATTTCCTCCCACTGGGGCGCGGGATCGTCCTCCTCCAGCTCCCGGCACAGGGCGGCGGAAAGCTCCCGGGCGGCGGGGAGATCCCGGAAGGGCACAAAAACGCTTTTGTCTGTGGGCATAATCTCGCTGTCATACAGGGGCACCGGCCTGCCCTTGGAAAAAGACTCCAGGCGGCAGTCTATATCGTGTTCCGCAAACAGGCTTTCCAGGCGGCCCGCCGTATACAAATCTGCCCGCTGGAGAAAAACGAAGTCCTCCTCCAGAGCCTCCCGGAGTTTGTTGCTTTTGCAGTTGGGGCAGCGGTGTTCATAGTCCTCGCAGACAGACTGGCAACGCTTGCAGTACAGCACCGGAATCCCTCCTTTTCAGGTTTTGCGTCCTTGACTATAATAAACCAAAAGGGCCGGTTTGTAAAGGCAATCTCACAATAAGGCAGGAGGAACCGCCTGAAAACTTTTCCGCCCAAGCCGCGTCCCGCCGAAGGGCGGCCTTGATTTATGGGGAAAAATATGAAATAATGGGAAGGAGAAAAAAGGGTTGAAAGGGGCATGGACATGCCAAGAAGAACGGTTGCCATTGAAAAAAACGACGGAGGGCAGCGGCTGGATAAATTCCTGTTAAAGGCTTATCCAAACCTGCCTCCGGCGGTGCTGTATAAATGCGTGCGGACAAAGGATGTGAAGCTGAACGGCAAACGGTGTCAGGCCGACCAGCGGCTGCGGGAGGGGGATGTGCTTACCCTGTACTGGCAGGAGGATTTTTTCCAGAAGGCGCCGGAAAGCCATGATTTCCTCAAGGCCCCCAAAGCCCTGTCCATTGTCTATGAGGACGAAAACCTTCTGCTGCTGGACAAAAAGCCGGGGCTTATCGTCCATCCGGACGAGCACTACCACTTCGATTCCCTCATTGCCCGGGTGCAGCACCTGCTTTACGACCGGGGGGAATATGACCCCCAGGCAGAGAACTCTTTTGCCCCGGCCCTTATCAACCGCATTGACCGGAACACCGGGGGCATCGTCATGGCGGCAAAAAACGCGGAAGCCCTGCGGGTGATGAACCAGAAGGTGAAAGACAGGGAGCTGGAAAAGAAATACCTGTGCGTGGTGTGCGGGCGCATGGAGGAAAAAGAGGGGCTGCTGACAGGATACCTCCAGAAGAACGAATCCCAGAACCGGGTGTATATCAGCAAAAAGCCTGTGCCCGGGGGCAAGTCTATCCGCACGAAATACCGGGTGCTGGAGGAGAGGCGGGACTTTTCCCTCCTGGAGGCAGAACTGCTTACAGGGCGCACCCACCAGATACGCGCCCACTTTGCCGCCATCGGGCACCCCCTGGCCGGGGACGGGAAGTATGGCAAAAACGCGGTGAACAAAAAGACAGGCTTTCCCTATCAGGCCCTGTATTCCTATAAGCTGGGGTTCCGCTTTACCACTCCCGCCGGGGCGCTGGATTACCTGAACGGCAGGGTGTTCACCGCGGGGGAGCCTTGGTTCCTCCGGGAATTCCGGCAGTTCCCCTAAAGAGGGCAGGCGGGTACAGCAGCCCGGCCCCAGCCGCATGCGCTTCGCGCAGGCGGGCCGCGCCTGGAAAAGGCGCAGGCCGCGGGGCTTCCGGGAAGCCCCGCGCTTGGGCCGCCCGGAAGCCAGCAGGGCCTTTGAAAAAGACGGCGCCGGCGTTTTTTGCCGCGCAACTGCCGGTTGCGGCATTTCCAAGCCCGCATGGTGGCCCGCAACCGGGAAAAATGCTATGCTGGGGACGCTATCCAAGCAGAAAGGCAGGCGAACAGGCAATGGAAAGAAACGTAATGGAAAACAACATGGCACTGGGGGAAAGGCTCCAGGCCCTGCGGAAGTCCCGGGGGCTTTCCCAGGAGCAGCTTGCGGAACAGGCAGGGGTGTCCCGGCAGGCGGTGAGCAAGTGGGAGCTGGGGGAATCGGTTCCGGAACTGGGCAAGGTGGTGGCCCTCAGCGAGTTTTTCGGCGTGACTACGGACTACCTTTTAAAAGGCAGCGAAACAAAGGCCGTCCCTAAAAGCGGCTGGGACCGGAAAAGCATCGGACAGGTGCAGTATGTGGTATCGGCAGGGCTTATGGCTATTGGGCTGCTGCTGGCCTTTAGGGGCTGGTATGACAGCCAGGAGGATTCCGTTATATGGAGCAGCATGATTATACAGGTGGCCGGGGTGGTTTGGTACTTCGCGGGTAAAATCGTCTCCCACCAGGAGGCCCCCTTTTTCATTAAAATGCTGGACTGGGCTTTGGGGCTGTTTATGCCCTGTTCCATGGCGACGGGGTACATCTTCTTCAGGCTGCTTACGCCGTACCCCCTGGATGTGGGCGTGCCCGCCACAGTGGTGTTCCTCTTCCTGTACGGGGCGGCGCTGCTGGCGGTGTACCGGATTTTAAAGAAAGCAGAGGCGCAGAAGCCTCCCGCAGATTAAGGGTTCCACCACCTATGAGGGAGAACTAAGAACCTGTATTCATAATCGAAACTGCTGGATGAGCGGGAATTTTGGGGGCAAGGAAATTTAACAAAGAGCGTCTCCCATAAGACCGCTTAGATGATGGCTGCAGGTTGTGAATACATTCTAAGGACTCAGCCCCTAAAGGGGCACCAGCGCATTACCTTCAAGGGCCGCTTTTGCAGCGGCTCTTTCATTTGCGGCCTATAAGGCTGTAAGAAAAGCCAGCGCCTTTAGGCGCTGGCCGGTAACCGGGGCTTTTAGCCCTTATGCCCCCCCTTTTTGCCGGGCGGTTTTGTTTTCTTAACTCTCCAAAAGCGCGTGCCCTATAGTAAACGCACTTGAAAATCGGGATGTACCGATTTTCAAACCAGGCGGCTTTACCGCCTGGTTCAAAAGAGGCATTCTGCCTCTTTTGGACTGCATTAACGATATCCTTCCAGCTCAAAGCACAGCGCGCACCGCTCCCCTATCCCAAAGGCTTCAAAATACCGCTCCTCCAGGGGGATCCATTTGTCCCGGAACTGGGAGAGCGCCTGGGAGCCATTGCGGGCTTCAATGCGGGCAAGCTGCTTTTGGGGGCTGACATGCAGGAACACCCGCAGGTGGTATGCGTCCCACAGGGCAGGATGGCAGCTATAGGAACCTTCTATAATGACGGCAGGGCCTGCCTCTATCCGGACAGGCGGGGAAAAGCTTTGGCTGTGGCAGTCATAGGGGCGGTAAACCGCATCCCGGCCTGCCTGGAGGGGGAGGAGCACTTCCTCTAAAAAGCGCTCCCTATCCACATTGCCTCCCGGTTCTGCCAGTCGGGCCTCCGTCCGCTGGGCTGGGCGCAGAAAGAAGTGATCCATATGCACAACGCCCCAGCCTGTCTCCTGGCGGAGCGCCTGGGCCAAGGTGGTTTTCCCGGCGGCGCAGCGGCCGTCTATGGCCACCAGGAAGGGAGACCCTGTCCGGGGTACCCCGGCGACTTTAGCGGAAGCGGCAGCCGCGTTAAGCTTCTGTATGTTCATGGGTCTTGTCCTTGTGCGCTTTAAAAGGCACCAGCCCGGTGCGGCCCAAAGCCAGCATGATGGTGGGGATTAAGATGAGCTGGGCCAGAATGCCGGGAATGGCGTTGATGAAGGCCCCTGCCAGGAACATCTGCAAGGTAAAGCCGTTTCCAAACACGCCCATTTGGATGGTCTGGACAATCCCCCAGACTACCCGGCCTGCCAGCATAGCCAGCACCAGGCTGCGGTAAAGCGCCAGCAGGCAGTGCCACTTGGAAAGGCTGTAAAGCAGGCCCGCGACCAAGCCGTAGGTCATCAGCTCAAAGGCCATGCCGGTTGCCATGGGGTAAAACGCCGGCGCGCCGAACAGCGCCGAGCGCAGCAGGGGCAGGACAAGCCCCACCACAGCGCCCTGCTGCCAGCCGCAAATCAGGCCGCAGAGCAGCACCGGGATATGCATGGGCAGGAGCATCTGGCCGATTTGGGGAATTTGCCCGGTGAAAAAGGGAAGCACCAGGCCAATCGCCAGAAACAGGGCGGGCAAGACAAGATTTTTTGAGATGGATTTCATAAAGGTCCCTCCTTCTTGATAATGGGGGGAGCGGTCAAACGCGCATGTTGCCATGTGCCCGGTCGGGCAGGGAATATGTACAAGGGTTTGCTGGGCGGATTTCAGAAGCTGCGCGGGGCGAACACACTCCGTAATGGTACGGGATGATTATAATACTTGGAGTGAGGTTTATGTCAAGCTTTATTTTCCAGCACAGCCCCCGTCTGCCGGGACAGCGGCAAGCTGGGCAGGGTTATATGATGAAACTTTTTTGAAAGGACATCCCCCAAACGTCTTTCCAGTTGCCATTTTTTGCCCAAGGTGCTATACTATAAATAAACGCCTTTGCGGGAGGAGTGTGCAGCTGTGGGGAAGATGTGCGGGAAAAGATGGCTGCCTTTTATGCTGGCAGCGTGCCTGCTGCTGGCGGCCCTGGCGGGCTGCGGCAACAGGGAAAAGGAGAAAGTGACGGTGGCCTTCTGGAGCGATCAGCTTACAGAGCGATATGGGCCGTATCTGCAGGAGTCCTTTCCGGAAGTGGACTTCGAGTTTTACGTGGCTACAAATTCCACAGACTTCTACCGCTTCAAGGAGGAAAACGGCAGCCTGCCGGATATCCTGACTGTCCGCCGCTTTTCCCTCAGCGACGTGGAGGGCTGGCGGGATTCCCTGATGGACCTCAGCGGGACGGAAATTGCCGCCTCCATCCACCAGTCCTACCTGCGCAGCTATACTTACAGCGACGGGGCGGTAAACTGGCTTCCCACCTGCGCGGAGGTAGACAGCATTGTGATAAACCAGCCCCTGCTGGAAAAGCACGGCCTTTCCGTTCCGGAAAACTATGAGGAGTTTGTGGCGGTGTGCAGGGCGCTGGAGAAAAAAGGGGTGCGGCCTTTCCTGTCCAATTACAGCGCGGACTTTACCTGCATGGAGCTGCTGCAGGGGCTTTCCGCTTCCCAGCTTACCTCCCAGGAGGGGCGGGAATGGCGGCAGCTTTATGAAAGCGGGCAGACAAGCAGGCTCAGCGAGGAGGTCTGGCTTCCTGTTTTCCAGCGCATGGAGGAGTTCCTGGACTACACCGGGGCTGTCCCGTCGGATGTGGGGCTGGAGCACCAGCAGGTGCTGGAGGCCTTCAGGAACGGGGAAGCGGCCATGATACGGGGAACAGGCAACGAGGAGGCTATCCGGGACAGCCAGGCCGGAGACGTTCTTTTGATGCCTTATTTCGGGGATACCCAGGAGGATAACTGGTATCTGACATATCCGGCCTTTCAGGTTGCCGCCAGCGCCCGGGCAGAGGAAAGCCCGGAGCGCAGGGCGCTGATTCTGGAAATCCTGGAAACTATGCTGAACGGGGAGGGGCAAAAGCACATTGCCGGCGGGCATAACATGATCCCCTACAGCAAATCGGTGGAGCTGCCGCTTTCAGAAGGGCTTTCCCATTTACAGCCCTACGCCGACAAGAACCGGCTGTATATCCGCCTTGCCTCTTCCGATATGTTTTCCATTTCCCAACAGGTGGTGCAGGGCATGATAAAGGGGGATTACCCCGACGCCCAGTCAGCCTTTGACGCCTTTAACCAGGCCATGTCCGCCCCAAAAGAGGAAAAACCTCCTGCCGCCCGCATTGAAACAGCCTACCCCTATGCTTTTAACCCCCAGGGGGGCAGCCCGGCGGCTTCGGCACTTTTCAATTCCCTGCGGGAAATCCTGGGGGCCGACCTGCTCATCGGGCAGGCCTCCAATGTGGCGGGAGACATAGCCGCTGGGGACTACACCCTGGAGGAGCTGGGATACCTGACCATGGGGGAATCCTCCCTGGGCATTTTTTCCTGCCGGCTTACAGGGGAGCAGCTATACCGGTATGTGGAATATCTGCTTACCACCCCGGGCAAGCGCGGCTCTGTGTGCAACGACTCCACCCTGTACGTCTCCAGCGGCTTTGAAATGGAGGTTAAGCGGGAGGGCAAAGGCTATGCCCTCCGGAAGCTTACCATACAGGGCAGGGAGCTGGAGGGGCATTACGATGAAGGGCAGGCCTTCGATAAGGGGCGCCTTTACGAGCTTTTCCTGGTAGGGGATGAAAATGAGATGCAGCGGGAAGCCCTGGCGGCCGCAGGCGTGGAGGAGTACCTCCAGGTGGAGACAACCTTCAAGCTGGCCATTGCAGGCTTTCTGGCAGAAGGCAGGCAGCTTTGCGCCCCTACAGACTATATCACCCTGGAATAAGGCTTTTCCAAGGCAACTACTAGAGCGTGTACACACAAAGCAATCACACGCATCTTTTCGGGTTATTTTATGGGCTTCTTGTGTTAGGAATCCTCGAAAGGCGACAGCCTTTCTTGCGGTTCCTGCCTTGAACCCCACTAAATCCCCTCGAAAATCTGCATATTCAACTTATGTGAACACGCTCTAGAATGAAAACAGAAAATAAGGAGCGGCGCGGGGTGCAGGAAAGGCTTTTTTGTGCGGCCCCGGCCCCATTATATATCAGGCAAACGCGTTTGAAGGAGGCGCCCTGTTTCCTTTGGACTGCGCTGCTTATCACAACTATGACAGAGGGAACGTGGCTGGTATGAAATGGATGAAAACAAAGCAGAATATAGTATTGCCGGCTGTGCTGGCGGCAGGCCTTATCCTGTTCCTGCTGGTAGGGGGCGGATATTTCAGCGGGTATTTGCAGGAACAGATTTTCAGGGAGCGCTCTACCCAGCTCAATGAAATTACGGATCAGGTGCGCATAAACCTGAACAACGCCCTGGACGCCCACTGGATTTATCTGACTGCGGCGGTAAACCTTCTGGAAGAAGGGGAATATGCCGCGGGGGATGAGGCGGTGGCAACCCTGGGCAAGCTGGAGGAGCTGCTGGAAACGGAGAGCTACAGCGCCATCCTGATGCTGGTGGACAGCCAGGGCAACTGCTATGACCGGGAGGGCAAGCATGGGGTTTGGTCAGACCTGGACCGCATTTCCACCGGGGAGGAACGGTATACCTTTATCTCTGACAGCTTCATCTATGAGGGCAGCTACTGGGCCTTTGTGGAAAAGCTGGATACGCCCCTGGAAACAGGGGAGGGAGGCCCGGCCTTTACCCATGCCGTCCTGCTTAAGGATGTCAACACCCTGGCCCAATACTATAGCAGCGCTGCCTATGGCAGCCAGAACGAGACATATATCCTGAAAAGCAACGGCACCAGGATGCACGACAAGGTATCAGACGGCAACACCATCCAGGCCTACAATGTGCTGACTGTGCTGGAGGGGATGGAGGGCCAGAAGATCCCGGATATCCGGGCTGCCCTGCAGGGGCAGGACGCCGTCAGCACCAATTTCATGATGGACGGCAAGGAATATTACTACTGCCTGACCTCCCTTTCGGCATATGACACCCTGCTGCTCTTTTTAATCCCGGCAGAGTTTGTGGCCTCCGGGACCGTGGAAATGGTGGGCATGGTGCTGCGCACGCTGCTTATCCTCATTGTGGTGCTGTTCATTATGCTGGCGCTGGCGGCTGTGTCTATGGCCCGGCAGCACAGCAGCGCCCGGCTGTTTAAGCGGGAGCAGGAAAACCTGCGCCGCCAGGAAGAAATGAACAGGCGGCTGGAGGAATCCAACACCATGCTGCAAAGGGCCAAGGAGTCGGCAGAGCAGGCCTTCCAGATTGCGGAGGAGGCAAACCGGGCCAAAAGCTCTTTCCTGTCCAACATGAGCCATGATATCCGCACGCCTATGAACGCTATAGTGGGCTTTGCCGCCCTCCTGGCCCGGGATGCGGGAAACCCGGAAAAGGTGCTGGAATACACCAAGAAAATCACTGCCTCCAGCCAGCATTTGCTGGGGCTGATTAACGATATCCTGGACATCAGCAAGATAGAGGCCGGCAAGACCACCCTGAACCTTTCAGATGAAAGCGTGGTGGATCTGATTGAGAATATTGACTCCATTATCCGGCCCCAGATGAAGGCCAAGGGCCACACCTTTGAGGTGTACAGCCGGGAGTTAAAGCATGAACGGGTGGTTATGGATAAGCTGCGGCTGAACCAGATTCTTCTGAACCTTCTGTCAAACGCGGTGAAATACACCCCGGACGGCGGGCACGTCACCCTTACTGTGCAGGAGCTGCCCCAGCTTGCCAAGCACCTGGCCCATTACAGGTTTATTGTGGCAGACAATGGCTACGGCATGAGCGAGGAATACCAGCAGAAAATTTTCCACGCCTTCACCCGGGAGGAGGACAGCGTTACCAATAAAATCCAGGGTACAGGCCTGGGCATGGCTATCACCAAGAACCTGCTGGATCTGATGGGCGGTAAAATTTCAGTGGAAAGCCAGAAGGGGAAAGGCTCCACCTTTACGGTAGATTTGGAACTGCACATCAGCGAGCAGGCCATGGACCGGGATTTCTGGCAGAAGCACAACATTACCCGGCTGCTGGCAGCAGACGACGAGGAGGTTATCTGCCAGAATATCCAGATGACCATGGAGGGCACCGGCGTGGCGGTGTCCTATGCCCTGGACGGGCGCAGCGCCCTGGAGCAGGTAAAGCAGGCGGAGGAAGCGGGAGAACCATTCCACATTGTGCTGCTGGACTGGAAGATGCCCGGCATGGACGGCGTGGAAACAGCCCAGCGCATCTGCCAGGAGACAGCGCAGCCCCCTATCCTGCTGCTTACCAGCTCCGACTGGCCTGAGATAGAGGAGGAAGGCCGGGCTGCCGGGATAGACGCCTTCCTGCCCAAACCCTTCTTCCTTACCAGCTTTCGCCAAAAGGTGGAAGGGGTGCTGGGAAAAGGAGGCACAGAACCCGCCCCGGCAGAGCCTGAAGGGAAGGGAATCCTGGAGGGAATGCACATCCTGGTGGCGGAGGACAATGAAATCAACGCGGAGATACTGAGTGAGCTGCTGGATATGGCGGGGGCCTCCTGCCATATCTGCGAAAACGGCCAATTGGTGGCAGAGGCATTTGCCGCCTCTGCCCCGGGCCAGTACCAGCTAATCCTGATGGACGTACAGATGCCGATTTTAAACGGCTATGATGCCACCCGGAAAATCCGGGGCATGAGCCATCCCCTGGCGGTGCGCATCCCCATTATCGCCATGACGGCAAACGCCTTTGCCGAGGACATCCGGGACGCCCTGGAGGCCGGCATGAATGCCCATGTGGCAAAGCCCATTGACATGGGCGTATTGGAACAGACTGTCCGGGCTGTGCTGGAGGCCCAGGAAAAATAAAGGAACCGGGAGGCCCTTTGCTGGGGGCCTCCCGGTTTTTTGACGGCCTGGCTTGGGAAAAATTCCCAAGCCAGGCAGCTTTGCCGCGCTCACTATATTTTCGCGTCAACCTCTTTCAGGAAGTCAATGCAGCGCTTAACCTCCTCCAGGCCGGTAGGCTCCAGCCCTTCGCTTTCCACCACCATCTCCATGCCAAGGGCAATGGCGGTTTCCCGCACCTGGAGCACAGGGGCTTTGCCCAGCCCCAGGGACTTGCCTTCATGGCCGCCGATGCCGTCCTTGAGATGGATGACGCTGATGCGATCCTTGTGCTCTTTGAGGAAGGCCACGGGATCCTTATCAGCAGCAAAGACCCAGTATGTATCCACCTCCAGGTTAATGCTTGTGCGGCTGAGGATTTCCTCCTCAGGGATAAGGCCGTCCTCGTTGGGCTTGAACTCGTGGTCGTGGTTGTGGTAATGGAGGGTGATGCCTTCCTTTGCCAGCCGGGGCTGCAAAACGTTTACCCGGTCAATAAAGGCGTCTACCGCCGCCTTATTCTCCAGCTTCTCAAAGGGGATGATAATGTTTTCGCAGCCGATTGCCTTGTGGTATGCAATGGTTTCTTCCAGCACGTCATCCGTAAGCCCGGCAAGGCCCGTGTGGGTGCCGCTTACACGCAGTCCATACTGGTCAAGCCAGGCCTTAATCTGTTCTGCCGGATGGCCCATAAACCCGGCAAACTCCACTGCGGCATAGCCCATAGCCGCCACTTCCCGCAGGGCGCCTTCCATATCCTCCTTGGTAATGTCCCGGACGCTGAACATCTGCAAGCCATATTTCATAGTTATGTACGCTCCTCATCATAAAATTTGGTACTCCTTAATCATACGGCGCAAACTGGAAAAAGTCAAGCACCCGGAAACCTTTTAACAGGCTGAAACAGGATTTCTTTTTAAAAGCCTGGAGAATTTGCCGGAAGGCCTCGTCTTGCTGGTGCAGTGCCTTTCCTCCCTGCCAGGAGAGATGCACAAACAGCGGCAGATGAAGCCGCCGTCACTCCAGCAAGGCGGTATGCCCTTGAAATTTTTCCGCTAATTTGCTATGATATAGTCATATAAGGTGAAAAATGACATTTCTCACCTTGCGGGACAGTGGGAAGGGCAGGCTGCCGGTGCGGGCATTGGCAGGAGGATAAGGGAAAAACAGGAGGCGTTATAATGAACGTGAAAGAAATGGAAAAAACTTTCCTCGCTATTTTATCTGAAGAGCTGATCCCTGCCATGGGATGTACAGAGCCGATTGCCCTGGCTTACGCAGCCAGCCGGGCCAGGAAGGAACTGGGCAAAGCGCCTACAGACATCACAGCATATTGCAGCGGCAATATGATTAAAAACGTGCGGTGCGTTTCCATCCCCAATTCCGGCGGGCTTATCGGCATTGAAGCCGCTGTGGCCCTGGGAGCCTTCGGCGGCGCAGCCAGCCGGGGCATGGAGGTGCTGGAAGCCGTCACTACGGAAGCCCAGGCCCAAACTGCCGCCTTTTTGCAGGAAGGCCGCTGCCGGGTGGAGTACTTAAATTCGGAAATTCCCCTCCACTTTGTGGTGAAAATGACAGATGGGACAGATACTGTGGAGGTAGAGGTTCAGCATTCCCATATGAACATAGTTTCTGCGGCAAAAAACGGGGAAAGCATCTATCAGGGCGGCAGCGTGTCCGGGGAAAAGCCTGGAGCAGACCGCTCCTGCCTGGACATTGAGAGCATTAAACAATTTGCGGACACAGTGCCCCTGGAGAAAATAAAGCCGCTGATAGACCGGCAGATTCGGTGCAACATGAATATTGCCTACGAGGGCATATCCGGCGATTACGGGCTTTCCATCGGCCGCACCATACGGGCGTCTTATGCGGACGGCGTGGTAACCCGGATGAAAGCCTATGCCGCTGCTGCCTCGGAGGCCCGTATGAGCGGCTGCGATATGCCGGTTATCATCAACTCTGGCAGCGGGAACCAGGGCATTGCCTCTTCCGTTCCTGTTATCATCTACGCCAGGGAAAAAGATATCTCCCAGGAACGGCTGTACCGCGCCCTGGTTTTCTCGGCGCTGCTGACCATCCATCAGAAAGACCACATTGGCAAGCTTTCCGCCTTTTGCGGGGCGGTTTCCGCTTCCTGCGCGGCATGTGCGGCGGTGACCTATATGGTGGACGGCTCTGTGGAGCAGATTAAGGCCACCATCGACAACACCCTTGCCAACATCCCCGGCATCCTCTGCGATGGCGCCAAGATCTCCTGTGCCGCCAAAATTGCCACCAGTATCGACGCAGGCATGATGGCCCATTTCCTGGCCATGAACGGCAAAGAATATGAGGCGTTTACAGGGATATTGAAAGAGGAGTGCGAGGAAACCATTAGCTGCGTGGGATATATTGGCAAGGTCGGCATGCGCGAAACAGACAGGGAAATTGTAAAGCTGATGCTGTCCCAGAAGGGATAGCTTTTCCGCTGGTGTCCTGGATGAGGACAGGCTGGACACTATGCAGGCAATGAAATCTGTTGTAACAGGCCCCCGGCTTTGCCGGGGGTCTTTCTAATGCGGGCAGACCCTGTGCTGTTAAGCTGCGTGTCATGTTAGCCTGGTCTGACACCTGGATACTGTCTTTATCTGCAGCCCGTAAGCAGGCTGTTCTCTAGAAGTTTTCCATCGTCAGTTGTTTCCCGGCCTTGCCCTCCTCTAACTAGTGCCGGATGTATTCCTGAATTTTTTCCCTTTCTTGGCTTTACTTTAGCTTGAATTGATTTCCTTTGTGTGGCTGGTATGCTGCTTAGGTGCAGATAAATTTCTGTAATATTCGGGATGCCTCACCTTGATGCCCTCCATGAAGCAGAAAGCGGATCCACAGCGCCTTGCCTTTGCCGCATTCTGCTTTCACAGGACTTTACAGCGTATCATCAGTTACAGAATACCACAGCGTCATGGCAATAATCTTAATCCCAATTCCTTCAAAAACTCATTATGCCGGGCCTTTGCATCTTTAATATCATTCTCAATTTTTTCAAGCTCCTGCCGTACTTCTTCAATATCAACAATTTCTTCTTCAGGTGCAGTGCTGACATAGCGAGAAATATTTAGATTATATCCGTTTTTCTTGATTTCTTCCATAGAAACTCGGCGGGAATATTTTTTGTCATCTTCTTTTCGATATTGATATGTTTCAATAATCTTATCAATATGATCCGGATTCTCTGGATCAAGTTCATTTTGTCGTTTTCCTTTTTTAAAATACTCACTTGCATTGATAATCAATACATCCTCGTATTTTTTACACTTTTTGAGAACTAAAATGCAAACTGGAATACCCGTAGAGAAAAACAGGTTTGCAGGCAAGCCAATGATAGCGTCAATATTGCCGTCTTCAAGAAGTTTTGTTCTGATTTTTTCCTCAGCGCCGCCACGGAATAGTACTCCATGGGGTAAAATAATTGCCATTGTCCCATCATCGCTTAAAAAATGGAATCCGTGCAATAAAAAAGCAAAATCTGCTGCTGACTTTGGCGCAAGTCCATAGTTTTTGAAGCGGAAATCTTTTGTCATTTCTTCTTTTGGCTGCCACCTATAGCTAAAGGGTGGATTGGCAACAACTGCTTCAAACTGCATTTTTTTTGCTGGATTCATCTCGTTTAAGATATTCCAATCATTTAATAAGGAATCTCCGTGATGAATCTGAAATTCAGAATCCTTTACACCGTGAAGCAGCATATTCATACGAGCAAGGTTATAAGTAGTAATATTTTTTCCTGCCCATAAATCTGCCCGATACCATTCGCCCCAAATTGTTTCCGCACATTGATTAACAAAGAACCTGAACCACAAGCAAAATCAAGTACATTTTTCAGTTTGCTCTTTTTCCCGGTGCTGGGATCTTGACTGTCAAGGGATACAATTTGGGAAAGGATGGTTGAAACCTGCTGTGGGGTATAGAATTCGCCCGCTTTTTTACCAGAACCAGCAGCAAACTGACCAATCAAATATTCGTAGGCGTCGCCCAGAAGATCTGTTTCATTTGGGAATTTTGAAAGTCCTTGTGCGATTTCAGTTATAATCGAACAAAGCATAATATTTCGTTCGCCATAATTCTTTCCCAATTTATCAGAGTCAAGATTTACTTCTGAGAATAAACCACGAAATCTGCTTTCAAACGACTCATTCTCAATATATTTAAACCCACTTTGTAAAGTTTTCAGCAATTGACTGTTTTGTGTTCTTGCCAATTCATATATATTGCTCCACAAATATGCCGGTTTTATCACATAATGAATTTTACGACGCATTTGTTTTTCAAACATATCAACTTGATCTAAATTGCGAATATACCAGACTGCAAGAGGGATTACGTTGTGGCTATAGAGCATCTTATTATTACCATTCACAAAATCTTGTTTTGCTTTTTCAATTTTTTGATTGTCTTCTTCGTCTTCTTGTAACCCTAATTTCTCTGGTGAAAGAGATCTGCTGTATTTGGCAATAACGGATTTAAGCTCGCCAATATAGGCATCCAGATTCTCTTCGTTCTTTTTGATTTCTAGCGCACTTTTCTGATAATCACTACCCAATTCCTTTTTTACTGCCTCTTCATAATTATCGGACAGGTAGCGCAAAAAGAGAAAAGACAGCATATAATCTCTAAAATCATCAGCATTCATTGCGCCGCGCAGTTTATCAGCAATCGCCCATAATGTTGAGCCTAACTGTTTTTGTTGTGTGTCATTCATAATTTGCTACCTCTATCTTTCTGTAAACAGCTTATCGTTAAACTTGTAATTTTCCAGAAATCTATTCAGTATATTTCTAAAAATTTCCTTATTATCCTCAACCATTTCGAGAGGGTTAAATATCGAATGATTTCCATGGCTTAGCAGGTTTACCATTCGGGCAAAAAGCACATCGTCTAAATCGTCATCTTCCCGCTTTATGCAGTCGGAAAAATTATCGAACCCATGAAAAGCCGCTGTTTTCTCAAGGACATTTCTTAAAACATTAAAATGATACGTATAGATCTTTCCATTATCAGCCACTTTTTTTAGTTCCTTTAACAAAGCAACATGGTGAAAAAACGGAGTATCTCCGGTGGCTTTTACTATGTATTTGCTTGTCTCCTTATCAAAACTCAAAAAGCGGCTTGCTGTGCTTTCTTTTCTCAATTCATTATACATTACATTAAAAAACAGTGTGTGGTGGGTGGAAATAGCAGTTTTAATTTTACAATCTTTAAGCAATGCTGAAAGCTGACATGCTAACGCTACAACATTATTGTCGTCAAGGGAAGAAATTGGATCGTCAATATAAATATATTTAACCCAGTCATAAGATAAAGCTTCGTCATTTACAAGTTGAACAATAGCAAGAAAGAAACACCAAATAAACAGATTCTCTTCGCCACGGGAAATTTTTATTCCAGTTACCGTTTCCTCTCCAGTTCTGCTTTGCACGTCTCGTGAAAAACTGACATATCCTTCATCATAATAAATTGTAAAGTCGAAATCCGCGTGAATCCGCAAAAACCCCCGTATGCGGGTGTCCATTTCAAGATCTCTCAAGCCATCAAAGAAGTGAGAATTTGTGTTAAAAGTAACTTTCTGTCTATATCTCCTTCCAAATCATTGTTCCAAGTGAAAAGATCTTCAGTAAATGCATTATAATATAGAGTATCTTGTATTCTTTCATCACTGCCTCGAATTTTTTTCTTTCCCAAATTTTTAAATTCAATAGAGAGCCTTGTTTTTCCGGTTCCATTATAGGCAAACAGAAGATAGTAGCTTTTTGTGTCGGGTGTATCTTCAGTTCCCAGCGTATCACGAATATTGCGCGCTAGTCTTTTTAGGTTTGTAAATCGTTTTGTACTACTCATACATCTGCCTCCTCAAGAGAAGGAAACAATCCCTGCATTAATCCTTTCTTGTGTTTTTTTAACTGCTTCACTTTGTTTGACTGCTCTGTAATCATGGTATCTATCTCTGACAAGCAGTTGGCAATTTTTTGTTGTTCATTTTTATCTGAAACTACCGGAATTTTTATTTTTAAAAAATCAGTTTTATTAATAATAGGTAAAGTGGACTTTGGAATTTTAGTTTTTATAGAAAAGCTTTTTTGAAGCAAAGAGTAATAAATAAATTCATTATCGTAGCAAGGTTTAGGGATAATAGAATTAATCTGTTGGTTTGTAACACAATGATATACGGATAACGCCATCTTTCCGATAGATGCTATGCATGTAAACATTATAGTGTGCTTAGGCAAAATCTTTATTTTAGGAGTTCCTACAACAGTTCTTTGAGTGTGGTACTGATACTTGTTTTCTGTAATATCTGTTGGTGTAACAAATTGTATATCACCATCCCACAAAGCAGCATCTGAAGTAGATGGAGTTTTTCCAGTTGCTATATCGCCAAGTTTTCCTATTTCTTCATGTTTCCACTCTCCACATCCCTTAAACTCAGGAAATCTCCATTCAGGCAGAGCTTTTCCCTCCACAGGGAACAGCTTTTGCATCAAGCCTTTTTTGTGTTTTTCTAATGCTTTCAGTTTGCTGCTTTCTGCGTCAATCAGCTCATCAATGGAGGATAAACAATCAGCAATCTTTTGTTGTTCATCGAAATCAGGTAACGCAAGTGGCATACTCCATAAATATTTTGTATCAACACTTAAAGCCCCGTGCGCTCTTGCGCCTACCTCAATATATTTCCTCAGCCAATGTCCGTGATAGTTATTGTGCCACAGATAATCAAAAAATGGAGGATATGAGCCATTATCAGTAATTCTAAAGCAAGTAAAAATACTGTTGGGGACAGCAGCTATATCGTTTTCTCCAAGCATAGAAATATAGCCTTCTGGGAATTGCTTTGTTGCGCTTTTGTTATATGCAAAATCATATTTCTTTATAACAATATAATTTTTATAAGAGTCCCCAGCTATTTCTCTCCCGAACTTTTCTGCTTGTGGTACTAAACCAACTCCAGATGTCACACTCATAAGAGTGTATTTATTTTCTCCAGCTTTTTCTTTTATGATAGACGATATTTTCCCCAATTTCGTAATCCTCAACCCATTCCCGGTATATTCTGGAAACCTTAATAATTTAGGCACTATTCCTTTTTTCTTATTCATACGCGTTCAACCCCACAATTTTACGGCCCTCTGCTAATTTCTTTAACAAGGGAATCAGGTCATCCATCAAATCAAGTTCTTTTTGCGTTCTTTCTCTCCAGCTTAAGTCAAGCGGAGCCAGAAGATCGCTAAGTTTTTCTCCGTCAAAAATCATCCGGTCGATGATTTCCTGAATGAATGCCTGCAAACTTTGGATTTCAATTCCGTGCTTTTCTGCAATGGCAGTGATTTCTTGATTGTTTTTCCGTTCTCTGAATTTCTGATACCCTGCTTTAATTTCCTTTTCATCCAAAGCCACACCAACTTGAAGCGAGTCGATATATTCAATAATGTCTTCTCTTTCATCAAGCAAATTGGAGGTAGCAGAAAGCTTACCGATGAGTTGTTCTTTGCTCATTTTTTTCTTTTTTGACTCGAGCTGAGTATACTTAGAAATCAACGCCATGATATAGTCATAATCAATAATGGCAGACGAAAACAGAACAAACTCGAAATCAAGCTGTTCAACTTCAGAATTTTTATCCTCGTTCTCTTTTCCTTGTTCCGCTTTCAGCCTTTGTGCCACATCAATATAAGCGCCACGGAACGCACGCAGGGTATCCTCCGGCAACAGCTCCTCAATTTTTTCTGCGTCTTTTTCTTCAATTTCCGTGTACTGCTCCAACTGTGTTTTTAAACGCTGCACTTCCTTGAATTTATTGATAAATTCACATCTTGCGGCGTCACCTTTCAGATTGCTCACTTCTTCAGGCCTGCACTCCAGGCCCTGAGATTCCATAAACTTTTCCAATTCACTTACTGCCTTATCCAACTTCTCAACAACCTTTGGCGCTGGGTCAACAAGCCAGATTTCTTTTGCCCGATTGTTATTATCTTCACCGGAAAACAGAGCAATTGCTTTATCTACTTCATCTGACTGGCTTCTGAAATCAAGAATATTACCATAAGGTTTTGTATCGTTTAAAACCCGATTTGTTCTGGAAAATGCCTGAATTAGCCCATGATATTTTAAGTTCTTATCTACATACAAAGTGTTCAGATACTTAGAATCAAAACCAGTCAGAAGCATGTCCACGACAATGGTGATATCAATCTTGTTTTTATGGGGATAATCTGCGTTGGTATATTTTTGATCTTTAATTCTTTGCTGTACATCCTGATAATACACATCAAAATTGATAATGTCATGACTGGCTCCATACTGTTCATTATAGTCTTTGATAATACCTGTCAATGCTTGCTTCTTTTTATCAGGTTCTTTTTTGTTATCTTCTTTTTCCTGTGGAAGATCCTCTTGAATTTGCTGAACATCCTTATTACCTTCCGCCGGTGGCGAAAATACGCAGGCGATATTCAATGGCGTAAATTTACTTTCAGCAGCATCAATACAATTTTGTTGTGCTTCTTTGAACAAGTTATAATATTCAATGGCGTCATTGATGGATGATGTGGCTAAAATAGCATTGTATCTTCTGTAGCTTGTTACAGCATCATGTTTTGACAAAATAGTTTGTACCACAGCCTTTTTTTGTTGTTCCTCATTGATTCTTGAAGCATCTCTGTCATTTTCCGGCTTGAAGTAGTCAATATGGAATCGCAATACATTTCTGTCGTCGATGGCATGAGTAATCGTATAAGCATGCAGCTCTTTTTCAAAAATATCCTTCGTGGTTGTATAAGAGCCTATTGTTCCATCAATTTGCTTGTAAGTTGCATTTTCTTCAAAAATAGGCGTGCCAGTAAACCCAAAAAGCTGAGCCTTTGGGAAGAAGTCTCTGATTGCTTTGTGGTTCTCTCCGAACTGCGAACGATGGCATTCATCAAAGATGATGACGATCCTACTATCTCTCAAAGGCGCTAATCTTTCTTTATATGTCAGCTCACCTTTTTTCTTTTTGCCCTTACTTCGTTTATTATCGTCGTCAAGCGCCAAACCCAACTTTTGAATAGTCGTTACAATGACCTTATCCCGATAGTCCTCTGAAACAAGCCTTTTTACCAAAGTTTCCGTATTGGTGTTTTCTTCCACACATCCCTCTTGGAACTTATTGAATTCCTCTCTGGTCTGTCGGTCAAGATCTTTTCTGTCCACCACAAAAAGACATTTTGCTATGTTGCGATTATCTTTTAATAAAGTAGATGCTTTAAAAGATGTGAGAGTTTTACCGCTTCCTGTTGTATGCCAAATATAGCCATTTCCTCTGTTTTGCTCAATGCAGTCTATAATGGCTTTAACCGCATAAATTTGATATGGCCTCATAATTATCATTTTCTGTTCACTTGCTACTAAGACTATATATTTGCTAATTAGTTCACCCAAAGCACATTTGCGTAGCACAGCCTCAGAAAAATTGTGCAAATGGGTAATTTTCTTATTATCCTTATCGGCAAATTGATATATCGGTAAAAATCGCTCATCAGCATCAAAAGCAAAATGTTCTTTGTTGTTGTTGGCAAAATAATAGGTATTGCTCTCATTGCTGACAATAAAAAGCTGCATGAAACAGAGCAAAGAATTTGTATATCCATTCCCGGGATCATTTTTATAATCGACAATCTGTTCCATCGCCTTTTTGGGAGTAATTTGCAGCGACTTTAATTCAACTTGTACAACAGGAATGCCATTGATAAGAATAATAACATCGTATCTATGGTAACTATTTTCAGTGTTAATACGAAGCTGATTAATCACCTCATACTCGTTTTTGCACCAATTATTTGTATTTACAAGGGTGTACTGTAAGGGTGTATCATCATCTCTTTTAAATGTGTTCGTTTCTCTCAAGATTTTTGCCGCTGAAAACACATCAGGTGTAATAATATTTTCTTTTAACCTGGCAAATTCAACGTCGCTTAATCTCACTCTATTAAGTGCCTGAAAATGCTTCCTGAAGTTTTCCTCCAAAGAGGCTTTGTCTTTAATATCTTCTCGATATATATACTTTAACTCTTTAAGTTTTTCAATAAAACTCAATTCAATTTGTTTCTCATTCTTCATATTGCGACACCTTTCACCTGGCTGGCTGCTTCTAATGCCTCTATCAGTTCTTGATCCAAATTGTTCTTTTTACAAAGTTCAACCAAAGCGTGTCTTGCAATCTGATTTGGTTTCGATTTATTATTCTCCCATCTATTAACCGAAGTGAATCCCATATGTAATTCTCTGGCTAATCCTTCCTGGGATAAACTCAGTTGGGATCGAATATTTTTAACAACTTCAGAAATCACCATAGCGCGGTTCCCCTTATCTGTTCAAACTCTTGCATCGTGTATTATAGCATAAGCTATAGCAAATTGTAAACATCCCACAACCGTTTGGGAATGCAGCGGCCAAATTGAAAAGGGGCCAGAGGAAACGGGTATAGATAGTGAATCAGTAAGGAATAGTTGTAAGTCCGTATCTGAATGAGCACATTTTATCAGGAGCACTGTCCAGAGAACGCCAGGCGGACAAAAGCATGATATGTCTGCGCCCCACAGGCTTTTAGGCAACCCCATAACCGTGGCATTGAACGGATGGATAAAAGAAAAATTATCCCTTGGCTTTGGACTGGCATTCGCTGAAGATTTGCCTAAGTATGTTTATTGCTGCGGCATTGGGGTATAGAAGCCCCTCCCGTATAAGCCTGGCTGTGTTTTGAACCTTCGTGTGGTTTTACGCCTGCCTTTCAGGAGACTCATGTAGTGACTATGCAGAAAAACTTGTGAAAACAGTTCTCCTTGCTTTTTGTTATCCTGCTTTTGGCAGCAGCACCGTTTGTCCGCCGTAAGCTGAATTTTATACTGCCTCTATACTGGATTATTAGAGCTGCTGAAGGCTGTTTTCTGCTGCATATTATTGACATGGTCAGGCGGAACATGGTATTATAACATAGATTTTTCGGTGGATTTGTGAGGACAACAGAAAACGATACCAGCATTGTGAGATAGCAATTTATTTTTGGGAAAAGCGTTTCGGCATATTTTTGGAAATGTGCTGGGGAAGCGCGGACTGGGAATCGTTTAATACGGAGGGCAGGCATATATGGATTATTCAGGGGAGCTGTTGGAACGGGCTTTGGAGGCTCACGAGCAGCACAGCGGCATGCGAAGCGTTCAGAATTTGGAAGCTGTTATCAACGAGGGCCTGCGC
The DNA here is from genome assembly GCF_009917365.1 of Neglectibacter sp. X4. Classification (NCBI taxonomy): domain Bacteria; kingdom Bacillati; phylum Bacillota; class Clostridia; order Eubacteriales; family Oscillospiraceae; genus Neglectibacter; species Neglectibacter sp. X4. The sequence continues at coordinate 35,828 of NZ_QWLE01000027.1, forward strand.
GTGGCCCTGCTGGAGGAGACGCCGGATCAGTCGCTGCAGGTGTTGCTGGAGCATCTGGGGAATGCGCTGAGCGGGGAACGGACCTATATATTCGAGCAGAACGAGTCTGGCTGCGATGATAATACTTATGAATGGGTGGCCGAGGGGGTGGAGCCAGAAAAAGACAGCCTCCAAAACGTCCCTCCGGAGGTGTGCGCAAGCTGGTACCGGAAGTTCCGCGTTGGCAAGCACATTGTCATTGGAAGCCTGGAGGATATCCGGGAGACAGAATCGCTTCAGTATGAAAACCTGAAGAGGCAGGGCGTACATTCCCTTGTGGTGGTTCCCCTGTATGACGGCAAAAAACTCATTGGCTTTTACGGCGTGGACAACCCTCCTGTAAGGTCGCTGGAGTATGCGTCGAATATGCTCCAGACCGCGGCATACTTTATCGTATCCTCCCTGAAACGGCGGAATCTGGTTCGGGAGCTGCAAAAGCGGAGCTATAACGTGTTTCACGCCCTTAGCATGGACTATCTTGGCATATATAAGGTGAATTTCGACACAGGCGAATGCGAGGTTTACCGCAACAGCGGGCAACTGGAAGTGGATTGGGCGGTTAATTTCCAGGACGGCTATGCGGCGGCAATGGAGCGGTATATTTCCACCTATGTGGTTCCCCGGGATCGGGACCGGCTTCGCGCTGTGACAGACAAAGGCTATGTGCTGGCCCGGCTTAAGGCCAAGAAAAAGTTTTCGGTTCGATACCAGGTAGAGGACTGTTCTTCCGGGCTGAAGCACCTGGAGATTCATTTTTCCGCCACTGAGGACACAACGGCGGAAAACTGCGCCATTTTCGCCCAGCGGGATGTGAATGCCCTTGTAGAGCAGGAGGAGAAGTACAAGCTGGAGGCAAGGCAGAGCCTGGAGGACATTCTGGAAGGAGCACGGACGGGCATCTGGACTATAGAGCTGGAAGACGGCTGCCCGCCCAGAATGTATGCGGACAGAACCATGCGGATTCTCCTGGGCGTGCCAGAGGAAATTGAGCCGGAGGCGTGCTACCGGCACTGGTTTGAAGGCGTTGATCCGGATTATGTAGAGATGGTGGAGGAAGCGGTGCGGGAGATGCTGAAAAGCGGGCGTTCTGAAGTGGTTTATCCCTGGAACCATCCAAAGCTTGGGAAGATCTATGTCCGCTGCGGCGGCGTGCCGGACAAAACCTTCAAAAAGCCCGGCGTCAGCCTGAACGGATACCACCAGGACATCACGGAGACTATGGTGACGAGGAAGAAGCAGGAGCAGTCCATCATGGAGCTTCTGGAGCGGGTGAGGCAGGCGAACTCGGCAAAAAGCGAATTCCTCTCCCACATGTCCCATGATCTCCGCACGCCTATCAACGGGATTCTGGGCATGCTGGCTATTCTGGAAAAAAGCCAGCACGATGCCCAAAAGCAGCAGGAATGCCGGAAGAAGATCCGCGTGTCAACAGAGCATTTGCTGTCCCTGGTGAACGACGTTTTGCAGGTCAGCAAGCTGGAGAGCGGAAGGCCAGCGGCAGTGGAAGAGCCTTTTGACCTTCACGAGGCGCTGGAAGACTGCATTATGATTCTGTCTCCCCTGGCAGAGGAGCGGGAAATCCGGCTGGAGCTGGAGGATTCCGGGCTGCGGCACAGCAGGGTCATCGGAAATCCGCTGCATTTGAAACAAATTATGACCAATGTTATCGACAATGCGCTGCGGTATAACCGGCCCTATGGCTCTGTTTTCGTCCGGGCTGAGGAAACCTCCTTCCACGACGGGACGGCAAACTGCCGGTTTGTTATTGAGGACACTGGAATCGGCATTGGAGAAGATTTCAAGAAGCATATTTTTGAGCCGTTCACACAGGAGCATCAGGGCGCGAGAACCAACTATAACGGCGTAGGGCTTGGCATGTCTATCGTAAAGAAGCTGGTCGATCAGATGAAGGGGACGGTGAAGATAGACAGCCAGGTTGGCAAGGGGAGCGTGGTTCAGATCACGCTTCCTGTCCGGGCCGACGAGGCGGGAAATGGAGCGTCCGCAGACGAGAACTGGAGTATGCCGGAGAATATTGCCGGGATGCGTGTGCTTCTGGTGGAGGACAATGAGATCAACTGTGAGATTGTGGAGTATATTCTCCGGGACGCAGGCGTGGAGGTTGTAACTGCCAACAACGGAAAAGCCGCTGTGGACGCGTTTGCAGGGTCTGAGCCGGAGGCCTTCGACTGCGTGCTCATGGATTTGATGATGCCGGTCATGAGCGGATATGAGGCGGCGCGGGTGATCCGCAGCCTGGGCAGGAGCGATGCGGAAACTGTGCCCATCATAGCGCTGTCCGCCAACGCTTTCGACGAGGATATTGCAATGGCAAAGGACGCCGGGATGGATGAGCACCTGGCAAAGCCGGTGGATCTCCGGAAAATGTTCCAGGCCATGAGCCGGCTGAAAGGCTGACAAAGTGGGAGGAGGAAGATGGCAACCAAGTGTTCTTGGCTGCCATTCGAGAGATTTCAAGATTTGTCCCGAAATTATAAAACTACTGGAATGCAAACCCGAGAAAGGGCACAGCCCAAAGAGCCAATCTGTTCTTTGGTAGCTTAATGATATACCGCGCCGGACATTCCCCTTCTGGCACAGTTCTTGACATCTTTTTGAAAATTTGGTATCATGATTTTATTATAAATCAGATTTCCCGCAAGGAGGCACAGCCATGAAACCCCGGCTAAAACGCATAGGCATTGGCGCTGCAGGAGGCGCAGGACTTTTACTGATTTTCTGGCTGTTAGGCGACGTTGCCCATATTATCGGACTGAGCCTGCAGGACAGCAGCTTCTTTCTTGGGCTGGTTTTATTCCTTCTGGGCCTGCTGATGATTACCCGGGGCGGGAAAGGCACAAAATATGTACCTGCCTTTGGCCATCCCAATCAGAATGCTGTCCAGAATTCTATCAATCCCAGCCTCGCTGGGGAAAAGGAACCCAAGCAAACAAGAGATGCAAAGGAAGTGCGTACCGCTCCCCTTGTCTGCGTTGGTGCGGGCCTGCTGAACCTTTTGGTCTGTGCCATCACGTTTTTATTCTAAAAAATCCAGCAAAAATCTTGGCTATCCTCTGTTATATGTATGATAAAACCTTGAGCAAATTTCTGAACTATCTTTTCATAATCCCGGCAAATAGCAATACGTTATGGCTTTACTGTGATAAGGAAGTATTCGCGGCAACTTATTATCAACGCTGATAAACAGAGTGCAGACAAAAGCAGAGAACACATCGCTTTCATTAGTGATGTGTTCTCTGCTTTTCTGTTCTGCAATAGAACACCGTTTTTGAGAGCAGATATATAAAACCTTGCCCTATCATTGGCGGGAAAAGGCTCCCGTCCTCTTCGTGGGATTTGACTGGCGCTTCTTGAGCGGGGCCGTAAGAACAAAAGCGCGCTGCTTATAAAGCCATGTGCAGCTCTCCGGTAGGGCTGAAGCCCAGGCTTTTATAAAAGGCCTGGGCTGTGAAATTATCGTCCCCGGTGAGGAGGGTAAGCTCGGAAGCGCGTTGGCCCTCACAGAACTTGACGGCGGATTCCAGCAGGGCGCGGCCTGCCCCCTGCCTGCGCCAGGCGGGATCCACAAAAAATTCCGTGATCTCCCCAGAAGGCTCCTGGTAGCAGAAGGAACGCTTGAGCAGACAGCAGCAAAAGCCGATTAAAGCCCCGCTTTCTTCTGCTTCTGCCACGAAAACCTGTTCAGGGCCGGGAGCCTCCAGGGCAGCCCGGATGCCCTCTGGCGTCTGATCCCCAGGGCCGTTGAAGGCCTCATTCAGGCGCAAAAGCTGGGGCGCATCTTTTGGCTGGGCAAACCGGATAGTGATAGGCATAAAGAGCCTCCTTCTCAATCCTATTTTGGGTATAGGGCGCAGTGCCCGGGAAGTAAGAAAAGTATAGCATTTTCAAAGGGTTTCCACAAGAGAGACTGCGGATTTCTCAGGTTCAGTCCTGGCAGATGGCCATCTTTGGGAAGAAATTTCACATTCCGGCAGACTTAATTGCTTTCCTTCGGGAAGAATGGTATAATTTATCATATTATTACAGTACAAATTGAGGGGAAAGGGGCGCGGCTATATGAGACGCTGGTTACCCGGCCTGTTTTTGGCTTTGCTCCTGTTGCTCTTTTCCCTGCCTGCCGCTGCCCAGGAGGAGTGTGCCTTTCGCGGGACGCTCTCTGCAAAAGAGGGCCGGGGCGGCAGTACGGTTGATCTAACAGTATACTATGATGGAAGCTTAGGCCCTTTAGGGTCTTTTGTTTTTTGGGTAGATTTTGATTCCCAGCGTCTGGCCTGCCAGAAAGTGAGCCTGGGCGAGGGGCTGCGGGGGCATTACACCCTTGATGATACAGTGGGGGATGGGCAGGCAGCCGCAGTCTACACCCAGAAAACGGCGGACACAGCCTACGGGGATGCCGGAGAGGTTCTGAAGTGCCGTTTCCAGGTGCGGGAGGGCGCGCCGGAGGGGGACGGGGATTTCCGGCTGCGGACAGCCCAGGTCTATTCCCCTCAGGGAGAGCCTCTATGCCCGGACAGGGAGGAGGCTTTGCCCTTTGCTGTCCTGGGGCCTGTCAGTTCCACAGCCGCTTTGTTGGATTTGGCCCCTTCCCAGGGGGCTTTGGATCAGCCCTTTTCCCCAGAACAGTTTTTTTATACCATGACAGTGCCCTATGAGGTGAAAACCCTCACTTTTACGGCAACTCCGGCGGAGGGGGCTTCCTGCCGGGTGAACCGGAAAAACCTGGGGGCCGGGGGCAGCGAAACAGAGTTTCAAATTACGGTGACAGCGGCAGACGGGAAAACAAAGCAGGTGTACCGGGTTACAGTCTACCGGCAGGAAAAGGAGCCTTTAAGCGGGGAAGCGTCCCTCTTGGAGCTTGCCCCTGACACAGGGAAGCTGGAGCAGACCTTTTCCCCGGACAGGCTCTCCTATACCATGACAGTGCCCTATGAGGTAAAAACCCTCACTTTTACGGCAACCCCGGCGGAAGGGGCTTCCTGCCGGGTGAACCGGAAAAACCTGGGGGCCGGGGGCAGCGAAACAGAGTTTCAAATTACGGTGACAGCGGCAGACGGGAAAACAAAGCAGGTGTACCGGGTTACTGCCTACCGGCAGGAAAAGGAGCCTTTAAGCGGGGAAGCGTCCCTCTTGGAGCTTGCCCCTGACACAGGGAAGCTGGAACAGGCTTTTTCCCCGGACAGGCTCTTCTATACCATGACAGTGCCCTATGAGGTGAAAACCCTCACTTTTACGGCAACCCCGGCAGAAGGGGCTTCCTGCCGGGTGAACCGGAAAAACCTGGGGGCTGGGGGCAGCGAAACGGAGTTTCAAATTACGGTGACAGCGGCAGACGGGAAAACAAAGCAGGTGTACCGGGTTACTGTCTACCGGCAGGAAAAGGAGGACAATCTGGAAAGCGGGACAGGGGAAGCGCTGCTGCTGTCCCTTGTCCCGGAAACAGGGCAGTTGGATCAGGCCTTTTCCTCTGACAAGCTCCGTTACACCATGACAGTGCCCTTTTCCGTTACAGCGGTCACCTTCCAGACCCAGCCTGCCCCAGGGGCTTCCTGCCGGGTAAACCGGAAGAATTTAGGGGCCGGAGGCAGTGACACGGAGTTCCTCTTTACCGTAACGGCGGCAGACGGAAAAACTAAGCAGGTATATAGCGTTACTGTACACAGGGAAGAAAGGGAAAGCAGCAGCGCTTCAGGAAAGCTTTCTCCCTCCCCTGGGCAAAGCCCGGCACCCTCCCCGTCCCCGCCCCGGGAGGGTGAGGATGGCCCATACCCCACCAGCGTGCCGGTGCCTGTAGAAGGAGAGGAAGGGCAGGAGGCCGCCCTGCCGGAAATACTGGTGGAAAACCAGGACAGATCCCTTGCGTACACCCTGGCGCTGGCAGCTTTCCTTGTCCTGCTGTATGTTTCCGGACCGGTTTCCCGCTGGATTTTTCAAAAGAAAGAGAAGGCCGGGAAGGACAAGAAATAGAACGGCAGGCAGCGCAAAAGAACACCGGAAATGCAAAAAAGCCTGAGGCGGATTTTTTCCGCCCCGGGCTTTTCGTCTATCTCTTTAGCGCAAAGAATTATCGGCTAAGCCGGGGGGATAAAAAGCTTTATAGTTAACACAGTTCAAAAGAGGTGACCTCTTTTGAACCAGGCGGTAAAGCCGCCTGACTTTAAAATCGGTAAATACCAATTTAAAAGTGTGTTTACTATAGCATAAAGCATTGAGCGAAGCGAGTTGACAGATAACATGTGCAGGACATAGATGCAGTCAATAGAGAAACAGGGCTTGGCCCATTTACGGATAGCAGTCGTTGCACTGGCGAATCTTTTTAGTACCTCTTGAGAGGCAACTGGCACTATGCCCTTTTAGGGCTGTGCAAACCATGCGTTCTGCGCGTATTATTGTAATGCTTGCAGAGTAACTATTTTTGCAAAAAGGCCTTGATTTTCTTTCGTGTGTCAGGTATAATAGAAGCTGCTTGATGGCGGCAATATAATACAGTATTTCTGTTTCATTATTGCTTTAGCATAAACCCTTGATTTTATGAGGCTTTTGGCAATTTAATCAGGGGTTGGGACTTAATAGATGCCGGTGTGATGGAATTGGCAGACGTGATGGACTCAAAATCCATTGGTAGCGATACCGTGCCGGTTCGAGTCCGGCCACCGGCACCACGAAAGTCCTCAGTCGATGATACAATCGGCTGAGGACTTTTTAATTTTGCCTATGAAAAAGCCTTGTAATC